>NZ_JBHJUK010000002.1:17247-252096 GCF_042266225.1 Kitasatospora sp. NPDC056181 | reverse complement strand
TTCACTTGGTGGTGGGTTTGTTTTTTGTTACACATCCCCACCCCCCCGCCGGCCCCCCCCCCCCGGGGGGGGCCCCCCCGGCGGCCCCCCCCCCCCGCCGCCGGCCGTCCCTCCCTCCCGTCGCCCGCCGCCACCCCCGCGGGGGCGTGCCACGCGCGGGACCTCCTTCTCTCCTCCCGGGAAGACCACACCATGACGGTTCTCAACCAGTCCCTGCACTCGCTCGACCCCGAGATCGCCGCCGCGGTCGACGCCGAGCTGCACCGCCAGCAGACCACCCTGGAAATGATCGCCTCCGAGAACTTCGCCCCGGTGGCGGTCATGGAGGCCCAGGGCTCGGTGCTGACCAACAAGTACGCCGAGGGTTACCCCGGCCGCCGCTACTACGGCGGCTGCGAGCACGTCGACGTGGTCGAGCAGATCGCGATCGACCGGATCAAGGCCCTGTTCGGCGCCGAGCACGCCAACGTCCAGCCGCACTCCGGCGCGCAGGCCAACGCCGCCGCGATGTTCGCGCTGATCCAGCCGGGCGACACCATCCTGGGCCTGTCCCTGGCCCACGGCGGTCACCTGACCCACGGCATGAAGATCAACTTCTCCGGCAAGCTCTACAACGTCGCCGCGTACCACGTGGACGACAAGACCGGCCAGGTCGACATGGCCGAGGTCGAGCGCCTCGCCAAGGAGCACCAGCCCAAGCTGATCATCGCCGGCTGGTCCGCCTACCCGCGCCAGCTGGACTTCGCCGCGTTCCGCCGCATCGCCGACGAGGTCGGTGCCCTGCTGATGGTCGACATGGCGCACTTCGCCGGCCTGGTCGCCGCGGGCCTGCACCCCAACCCGGTGCCGTACGCGGACGTGGTCACCACCACCACCCACAAGACCCTGGGCGGCCCGCGCGGCGGCGTCATCCTCTCCAAGGCCGAGTGGGCCAAGAAGATCAACTCCGCGGTCTTCCCCGGCCAGCAGGGCGGCCCGCTGGAGCACGTGATCGCGGGCAAGGCCGTCGCCTTCAAGGTCGCCGCGTCCGAGGAGTTCAAGGAGCGCCAGCAGCGCACCCTGGACGGCGCCCGGATCCTCGCCGAGCGCCTGCTCCAGGCCGACGTCGCCGAGGCCGGCGCCTCCGTGCTCTCCGGCGGCACCGACGTCCACCTGGTCCTGGTCGACCTGCGCAACAGCCAGCTCGACGGCCAGCAGGCCGAGGACCGCCTCCACGAGGTCGGCATCACGGTCAACCGCAACGCGATCCCGAACGACCCGCGCCCGCCGATGGTCACCTCCGGCCTGCGGATCGGCACCCCGGCCCTCGCCACCCGCGGCTTCCAGGCCGAGGACTTCCGCGAGGTCGCCGACATCATCGCCGAGGCGCTCAAGCCCGCCTTCGACGAGACCGTCGCCGCCGAGCTGAAGGCCCGGGTCACCGCCCTCGCCGACAAGTACCCGCTCTACCCCAACCTGTAGTTCGGCCGTAGGTGACCGGCCTCACCCCGCCGGTCCACCTCGGATTCCGGGGCACCGCGCACACTGGACAGTGCGCGCGGTGCCCCGTTCCGTGCCGGTACCCCGCCTGCTCCACCTTCCACGAGACCAGACAAGGACGTCCTCCGTGGCCATCAGCGTCTTCGACCTCTTCTCCATCGGCATCGGCCCGTCGAGCTCCCACACCGTCGGCCCGATGCGCGCCGCCCGGATGTTCGCCCGCCGCCTGAAGTCCGAGGGCCTGCTGACCGACGTGGCGAGCGTGCGCGCCGAGCTGTTCGGCTCGCTCGGCGCCACCGGCCACGGCCACGGGACGCCCAAGGCCGTCCTGCTGGGCCTGGAGAACAACTCCCCGCGCACCGTCGACGTCGACCAGGCCGACGCCGACGTCGAGCGGATCACCGCCGAGAAGCGGCTGAACCTGCTCGGCGTCCACGCCATCGACTTCGACCCCGGCAGCCAGCTCGTGCTGCACCGGCGCCGCTCGCTGCCGTACCACGCCAACGGCATGACCCTCTGGGCCTACGCCGCCGACGGCTCGGCCCTGCTGGAGAAGACCTACTACTCGGTCGGCGGCGGGTTCGTCGTCGACGAGGACGCGATCGGCGCCGACCGGGTCAAGCCCGACGACACCGCGCTGAAGTACCCCTTCCGCACCGGCGAGGAGCTGCTGCGCCTCACCCGCGAGACCGGCCTGTCCATCTCCGGCCTGATGCTGGAGAACGAGAAGGCCTGGCGGACGGAGGAGGAGATCCGGGCCGGTCTGCTGGAGATCTGGCGGGTCATGCAGGAGTGCGTCCGGGCCGGCATGTCCCGCGAGGGCATCCTCCCCGGCGGCCTCAAGGTCCGCCGGCGCGCCGCCTCGGGCGCCCGCGCCCTGCGCGCCGAGGGCATCGGCCCGGCCAACGCGATGGAGTGGGTCACCCTCTACGCGATGGCCGTCAACGAGGAGAACGCCTCCGGCCGCCGCGTCGTCACCGCCCCGACCAACGGTGCGGCCGGCATCATCCCCGCCGTCCTGCACTACTACCTGAACTTCATCCCGGGCGCGGACGAGGACGGCATCGTCCGCTTCCTCCTCGCCGCCGGCGCGATCGGCATGCTCTTCAAGGAGAACGCCTCCATCTCCGGCGCCGAGGTCGGCTGCCAGGGCGAGGTCGGCTCCGCCTGCTCGATGGCGGCCGGCGGTCTCGCGGAGGTCCTCGGCGGCAGCCCCGAGCAGGTCGAGAACGCCGCCGAGATCGGCATCGAGCACAACCTCGGCCTCACCTGCGACCCGGTCGGCGGCCTGGTCCAGATCCCCTGCATCGAGCGCAACGGCATGGCGTCCGTCAAGGCCGTCACCGCCGCCCGGATGGCCCTGCGCGGCGACGGCCGCCACCACGTCTCCCTCGACAAGGCGATCAAGACCATGAAGGAGACCGGCGCCGACATGAAGATCAAGTACAAGGAGACGAGCCGCGGCGGCCTCGCCGTCAACGTCATCGAGTGCTGATCCCCCCTTCCGCCCACGCCCGGGCCCCCGGAACGCGACCGTTCCGGGGGCCCGGGCGTTGTTGCGGGGCCTCAGCCGGACGGGCGCAGCGTGATCGCCTGCACACCCGGCAGGTCGGCGAACGCGGCGGGCGGATCGGCCGTCACCACGGTTCGCGCGGTGGCCACCGCCGTTGCCGCGATGATCAGATCGTGCGCGCCCCGGGGCTTGCCCTGTCGTCGGACGTACGCCATCAGCCTCGCGTGGATGCGGGCCGTGTCGGGCGTGTAGTCCTCCACCGGAGATTGTCTGAGACGGTCCACGGCGTCGACGGCCGGAGCCGAACCGCCGTGGCACCGATCACGCGCCCGTCCCGTGCCAGGTCTTCGCCCTAGCGCAGGATCTCCGCCGGGACGTCCGTGGCCCTGGTGAAGACGGAGAGCGGCTGCTGGTCGTCGCAGTAGTGGTTGCCGGTCGAGACGATGCCGATCACCACGCCGTTCGCGACCAGCGGCCCGCCCGAGTCGCCCTTGCAGACGCTGTCGGTCTTCCCCGGCTTGGGCGCGCCGCAGGCCTTGAGGGCCGGGGTGTCGCCGGGCCAGGTGTAGGGGTCGCAGTCGGCGAGCGGCGCGAGGGTGAGCGTCGCCTGCTTGAGACGCGTGCCCGGCCCGTCGGTGCCGGTGCGGCCGAAGCCGTAGACGGTGGCCGTGGCGCCGTTCCGGTACAGCCCCTCGTCGCGCTGCCGCGCCACCCGGACCGTGCGGTGGGGAAGCGGCCGGTCCAGGGTGATGACGGCCGAGTCGTGCTGGAGGCCGTCGGTGTACCGGGGGTCGAGCTTGTAGCTCTTCACGTGCCGCACCTGCCCGGCGGAGCTCGTCAGGTCGGTCCGGCCGGCGATCACCCGCAGCCCGGCCGGGTCACCCGCCTCGGCGATGCAGTGGCCGGCGGTGAGCACCTTGGTGGGCGCGATCAGGGCCCCCGTGCACCACTGCTCGCCGGCCGGGGTCTCCAGCGCCACGACGAACGGGTTGGCCGCGGTGGTGGTGTCGGAACCGCCGTGCACGGCGGCGGCCGGCGAGGCGGCGGCGGCCACCAGACCGGCGGCGACCAGCGGGATGCTCATGTGGATTCGCTTCGGCTTGCGCATGCGGACGGACTCGCCTTCTCGGTTTCGGTTCTTCGATTCGGATGACTGTCGGGGGTCCCGGGGTCACCGGGGGCCCGGGGGTCACGGCCGGACGGCGTCGGCCGCGGTGGGCCGCCACGTGTCGACCGAGGGGCCGTGGACGAAGGCCTTGGCGTCGACGGTCACCGTGGCGCCGCCGTCGAACGTGACCATGAGCTTCAACGCGTTGGCGCCGCTTCCGGGTGCACCGGGCCGGACCAGCTCGACCGCCTCGTAGCCGGACTCCCCCGGCTTGAGGATGTTGGGCCCGCCGCCGAGACCGTCCGGGACGGCCGCCTTCGTCCCGCCGTCGAAGGTGACCAGCCCGATCAACCCGAGGTCGCACGGGCTCGTGGAGGCGTTGCGGGCGGTGAGCAGCAGCCGGCCCGCCGGGGCGGGGGTCGCGGTGACGGCGAGCTGCGCGGCGGTGCAGTACGGCGTCGGGCCGGGGGCGGGCGCGCCGGCGGGGGCCGCCGGGGCCGCGGGCTTGCCGGGCCGGGACGCCCCGCCCTGCGAGCCCGTTCCGGCGGGGGCCGCCGTCGGCCTTGCCACCGGCGCCTTCGTGGGCGCCGCGGCGGGGGCCTTCACGGGTGCCGCGGCGGGTGCGCCCGTCGGGGTCTCGGCGGGGGCACCCGCCGGCGCCGGGGAGGCCGCGGCGGCCGGGGCCACGGACGGCACGGCACTCGGCGCGGTGCTCGGCACCGCACTCGACACCGCACTCGGCACCGCCGCGACGGCCTTCGGCGCCGGCGTGGCGGCGACCGGGCCGCCGGAGCACCCGGTGAGGGCGGCCGTGCCGAGCACGAGCAGGGCACCGGGGATCAGGATTCGCTTCACGGGCATGGGTCTTCTCTCCTCCGCCGAGGGCGTGGTCGGTTCGGGCACCGCGCCGTCGGGGTCACGGGCTGCCGCTGACCGAACACTGGCTCCCGGTCCGTCCCGGCCGCCAGCCTTGCCGGGCAGTTCGGGACGCTGGAACGGCGACAGGTACCGTGAGCTGCGGATTCGGGGAAGCCTGGAACGCCGGACCGGAACGAGGGGGATGCCGACATGAGCGTGGAGACGGACGAGTTCGCGGCGATGCTGCGTGCGCTGAAGGACCGTTCGGGCCGCAGTTACGGAACGCTCGCGGCCCGGCTGCACGTCAGCACCTCCACGCTGCACCGCTACTGCAACGGCGCCGCCGTCCCGAACGAGTACGCGCCGGTGGAGCGGCTCGCGCGGGTCTGCGGGGCGGGCCCCGACGAACTCGTCGAGCTGCACCGCCGCTGGATCCTCGCGGACGCGTCCCGCCGCAGGGAGCCGTCCGCGCCGGCGGCGGCACCGGCACCGACGGCTTCGGCGGCACCGACTCCGCCCCCTCCGGCGGCGCCCGAACCGGAGGGCGTGCCCGAGACCGAACCCGTCGTCGGGCCGGAGCCCTCGCCCGTCGACGGCCCGGCCGACCCGGAGCGGCCCCGTCGGCGGCCCAATGTCCGCGTCCTGCTGAGCGCGGCCGCCGTCGCCGCCGTGGCCGCCGCGGTGATCCCCGTGGTCGCCCTGAACACCGGCACCGGCACCCCGGTCGCGAGCCCCCCGCCGTCGGCCACCGGGCCCGTGCCCGCACTCGCGCCGGCGCCGGCTCCCTCCCCCACGGCCGCGGCCACCGCCCCGGCCGCGGAGGCCACCGCGTCCCCGTCCGCTCCCACCACCTCGGCGACGTCCGCCCCCGAGGACGACAAGCCGCCCTTCCACGTCAGCGTCCTGACGGACAACTGGGGCAGCGTCTGCGGTCAGTGGTTCCTCAGCCCGAAGTCCCCGCGCTCCGTGCCCGCTCCCCCGGAGAACCAGCAGACGGACAGCTGGGCCGCCGCGCAGAACGCCCTCCCCGGCGGGCACCTGCGCCTGCAACTGACCGCACAGGGTTCCGAGGCCAAGCCGGTCGTCCTCCAGGCCCTGTACGTGCACGTGGTCGACGTGAAGCCGGCCCCGAAGTGGAACGCCTACATGATGGGCTCGGGCTGCGGCGGCGAGCTGACCCCGGCGGCCTTCGCCGTCGACCTCGACGCGTCGGCCCCGCGGCCGGTGCCCGTCCCGGCCATGGAGGGCAACGTCAAGGGCAGGACCACCAACTTCCCCTACACCGTCTCGGCCACCGACCCCCAGGTGCTGAACATCGACGCCGGCACCGTCTCCCAGGACGTCTCCTGGTACCTGGACGTGGCCTGGACCAGCGGCGACCGCCAGGGGAAGCTCCGGATCGGCGACCGCCAGGACAAGCCCTTCCGCACCGCCGGCCTGAAGGGCGCCCCGGCCTACTTCTACAAGGACGACCACGCCGGCTGGTCCCCCACCACCATCACCGACCGGTGATCCGGGCGGTCGGCCCGGCGGACGACGGAAGGCCGGCACCCCTCCCCGGGGTGCCGGCCTTCCGTCGAGCTGGGGCTCAGGCGACCAGCTCCGCCTCCTCCGCCGCGGCCTCCGCGGCCTCGGGCTTCTTGTCCCGCATCACCAGGGCGGCCAGGACGGCCGCGGCCAGGATGCTGACCGCGCTGATGGTGAAGGTGGTGGACATCGAGGAGGTGAAGGCCTCCCGGGCGGCGTGGACGAGACCCGCGTCGCCGTTGGCGGCGGCCAGCGCGTCGCCGATGGAGCGCTTGGCCTGCTCGGACGAGCCGGCGGGCATCTCGTGGGCGAAGCGGCTGGAGAGCAGCGAGCCGAGGATGGCGATGCCGAGCGCGGTGCCGGCCTGCTGGATGGTGTCGTTGAGGGCGGAGCCGACGCCGGCCCGCTCGGCGGGGATGGTGCCCATCAGGGCGCCGACGGCGGCCGGCATCGCGAGGCCGGCGCCGAGGCCGAGCAGACCGAGGGCGACGGCCGGGAGGGCGAAGCCGCTGTCGGCGGAGACGGTGGTGAGCAGGCCGAACGAGCTGGCCATGACCAGCATGCCGGCCAGGATCAGGAGCCGGTGGCCGGTCTTCGCGGCGAGCCCGGCACCGGCGCCGTTGCCGATCAGCGCGGCGACGGCGAGCGGGACGAACGCGAGGCCGGCCTTGACGGGCGAGTAGCCGAGGACGAACTGCAGGTACTGCGTGAGGACGAGCAGCAGGCCGCCGTTGCCGATCTGGACCAGGGTGAGGGAGAGCGAGCCGCCGCTGAAGTTGCGGTGCTTGAACAGGACGAGCGGGACCATCGGGGACTCGGTGACGTTCTCCCAGATCACGAACCCGCCGAGGGCGACCACGGCCACGGCCAGGGTGATCAGCGACCTGCCCTCGAAGGCGCCGTGCTGCGGGATCTCGATGATCCACCAGACCAGTGCGGTCATGCCGGCGGCGGAGAGGACCGCGCCCAGCGGGTCGGCCTTCTGCCACGGGCCCTTGGACTCCGGCATCAGGGTGAGGGCGGCGAGCACGGCCAGGACGACGACCGGGACGTTGATGAAGAAGATCGAGTGCCACGAGAAGTGGTCGATCAGGACGCCGCCGAGCACCGGGCTGCCGACCAGGCCGAGCATCGACACCGACCCCCACGCCGCCATCGCCTTGCTGCGCTCGTCCTCCTCGAAGACGGTGATCAGGATCGAGAGGGTGGACGGCATGATCAGCGCGCCGCCGACGCCCATCGCGATCCGGGCGGCGACGACCTCGCCCGGGTTGGTGCAGAGGGTGGCGCCCAGTGAGGCGGCTCCGAAGAGCAGCAGGCCGATCACCATCACCTTCCGGCGGCCGAACCGGTCCCCGAGGCTGCCCGAGGTGAGCAGGAGTCCGGCGAACACCAGGATGTAGGAGTCGAGGATCCACTGGGTGTCCTGGGCGCTCGCCTTGATGTCCTCCGTCATGGACGGGACGGCGACGGTCAGCGCCATGCTGTCGATCACCAGGACCAGCGTGCTGAGGCAGAGCACGACGAGGATCCACCAGCGACGTGGGTTGCGGGTTTCCATGGTTCTTCCTTCCGAGCTGCGCACGCTGTTCCTTCGTTGCGAACACTGTACGCACGGCGGAACAGTGTGCGCAACCCCTTGCACATGTACGCTGGATGCGCACGGTGTACGCAGAAGAGTGGAGGACGACCATGCCCGCAAAGGCGCAGCAGAAGCCGATCCCGTCCGTGTGGGCGCGGCAGCAGCGCGAGCCCGACCAGCCCGCACTGAGCCGGGCGGCGATCGTCAGGGAGGCCGTCGTCATGCTGGACGCGGACGGCGTCGAGGCGCTCAGCATGCGCAAGCTCGGCGCCCGCCTGAACGCCGGCGCGACCTCGCTCTACCGGCACGTGGCCACCAAGGAGGAGCTGATGGAGCTCGCGGTGGACGAGGTCTTCGGCGAGATCGACGTCCCGCCGGCCGACAGCCCGGACTGGCGGGCGGCGGTCACCCTGGCCGCCGAGTCCTTCCGCGCGACGACGCTGCGCCACCCCTGGCTGGCCTCGGTCCTCGGCCAGGCAGGGCTCGCCTACCTGGGCCCCAACCTGATGGCCTACGCCGAGCAGGTGGCCGCCCTGTTCACCGCCGCCGGCTTCCCCGAGCCGTCACGCGCGATCGACACCGTGCTCTCGTACGCGATCGGCATGAGTACGACGGAGGCCGCCTGGCTGACCACGGTCGCCCGCTCGGGCGAGACCGAGACCGCTTTCATCGCCCGTCTGATTCCCGCGGCGCAGGAGGCGGTGGCCGGCAGCGAACACCTCGCCTCCTCGTACGACGCCGTGGTGGGTGCCGACCCGGTGGCCCTGCGCAACTCCAAGTTCACCTACGGCCTGGACGTCATCCTCGACGGACTCGCGCTGCGCCTGCCCAGTGCGTAGCGGGCACCCCGCACTTTGCATCGATCATGAATAATCTCAGGCCACAGCGTTAACCTATGCAAATTCCAAAGGTGAACCAGGTTACAAACCTTGCAATCAAAGACGCTCGGTTTGCCCACATGCTGAGATCCGTGCGATAGTCGAGGTGTCCAAGGGCGGACGCCATCGAATCCGCCGTGGGCACCGGAACTACGGCCGGCCCGACCTGGCACGGCCGTCGTCCATCGCGCGGCACGCACCCCCTTGGCCGGCGCGATGACTTGCAGGGGCCCCCAGCTGCCGGACCACGGCGCGTCGGGGGCCCTGCGTGTTTTCCGGGCCCGCAGCATGCGCCGCGCACGCCCACCGGACCCCCGCACACGCCGGCGCACCGGCACCCTCAGTGCCGCTCGCGCACCTTCAGCTCGAACCAGACGCCCTTGCCGCGGGGCAGCAGGTCCGCGCCCCAGCGGTCCGCCAGGTCGTCGACGACCTTGAGGCCGCGCCCGCGCTCGTTGACCGGCAGCGGCTCGGCCAGGATCAGGCAGGGCATCGCCCGCGAGGAGTCCCGCACCTCGACCCGGAGCCAGCCCGGCTTGCGCGACACCTGGAGGCCGATGGTCCGCCCGGCCGCGTGCCGCACCGCGTTGGCCACCAGCTCGCTGGTCAGCAACTCGCCGACCTCCAGCTGCTGGTGGAGGTCCCAGGATTCGAGGACGGAGAGCACCAGCCGGCGGGCCACCGGACCGGACTCCGGCCGGGACGGCAGCCGCACCTCCCCCGGGTCCGTCTGGTCGCACAGCCTGCCGGAGTACATGTGTTCCAGCTCCTCGGAGCTGAGTCGTTCCAGGGCCGCGAGAGTGTCCTGGAAGCACATCCACGACGCGTCAGCAACCAAGCTGGACCCAGGAAGTGATGACTGATCTGTTTCGCCCCAACCCGCCATGCGGACCATCATTGCGGAACGCAAGCGGCCGCGTACGGACAATGAGCAAACGATCACCACTCGATCGGCATATGCCGCGTGCAACCCGGACCCGCGCGCCGTCAAGCCCGGGTTGCCGCGAACCGGCTCCTACCAGGCACTCCAGGCCAGGTTCCAGCCGCTGAGGCCGTTGTCCGGCTCCACCTGGCCGCGCGAGGAATTCTGCACGGTCACGATGTCGCCGATCAGCGAGTCGTCGTAGAACTTGCCCGCCGAGGTGGCGTCGCCGCCGCCCTTGACGTCCTTGAGGCCGACGCAGCCGTGGCTGACGTTGTCCTCGCCGAAGGCGTTGCTCCAGTAGTTTCCGTGCACGTACGTGCCGGACGTGGTCAGCCGCATCGAGTGCGGCACCTGGAGGTCGTACGGCGCACCGGTCATGCCGGGCATGCTGCTGGACTGCATCCGCACCACGCCCTCCTTCGACATGACGACCATGGTGCCGTTCCAGGTCGGGTGCTCCGGCGAGCCGGAGGTGATGTCGATGGTGGAGGTCGCCCCGTCGCGGACCACCGTCATCCGGTGGCTCTTGGCGTCAACCGTCGAGACCTGCGATCGCCCGATCGTGAAGGGCTCGTCCCGGTCCACGCCGCCGTACACGCCGGGGGCGATCTCCACGCTCTTCAGGCGGTACTGGACGGTGACCTTGGTACCGGGCTTCCAGTACGCCTCCGGGCGGAAGTCCAGCCGGCGGTCGCCGAACCAGTGGCCCTTCACGACCGTGCCGTTGTCGGTCTTGACGGCGATGCCCTGGGCGACGGCGTCCTTGTTCTTCACGTCCTTGTCGAAGTCGACCGAGACGATCATGCCGACGCCGTACGTGGCGTTGTCCTCGACGTTGTCGCTCGCCTTCGCCTCGCGCTCGGGCGTCAGCGTGGTGAAGCTGCTGTCCGCCGTGGCGACCACGCCGTTGGCGTCCGCCGCCATCGCGCTCACCTGGTAGGCGGTGCCGACCGCGAGACCGGCGGACGGGGTCCAGCTGCTCCCGTCGGCGGCGATCGTGCCGGCCACCTCCTTGCCGGTCTTGTCGCTCACCTTGACGGTGGTGAGCTTGCCGCCCGCCACCGCGACCTTCAGCGCACCGCTGGGCGCCACGTCCACCGCGCCGCTCTTCGGCTGGATGTCCACCACCGCGGCCGAGGTCTTCGGCGTCGCGGCCGCCGGGGCCGTGGCGGAGCCGGAGGCGGTCGCCGAGGCGGTCGGCGCGGCCCCCGCGGCCGCGCCGCCCCCCAGCTCGGCCTTGGCCGCGCTCCCGCTGCCGCCACCGCCGCCACAGGCGCTGGTCAGCACCATCACGCCACCGAGACAGCCGGCGGCCACCATCCTGCGTATCGACCTCACGTCGACTCCCTCCCTCGATCCCGTCCCTGATCCCGCGGGATCCGACAGATACACGCCGCAGCCAACGGAAAGGTTGCGCCATTCGAGGGGCAATTACCCCACGAACGAGGACCGGCCCGACCCCAACGAGTGAGGATCGGGCCGGTCGTTACCCAACCGGGACTACCAGGGCCGTCAGCGGGGTAAAGCGCCTCCCCGGGACGGCCGGCCGGTCTACCAGTTCGCCCAGGCGATGTTCCAGCCGCCGAGCCCGTTGTCGGGCGAGACGGTCTTCTCCTTGGTGTTCACGATCTTGACGACGTCACCGACCAGCGAGTCGTTGAAGAACTTGCCCGCCACCGAGGAGTCGCTGCCGCCCTTCTCGTCCTGCATCGAGACGCAGCCGTGGCTCGCGTTGGTCTTGCCGAAGGGGTTGGCCCAGTAGTTGCCGTGCACGAAGGTGCCCGAGGTGGTCAGCCGCATCGCGTGCGGCACGTCCTGGATGTCGTACTCGCCGCCGAGACCGACGGTCTGCGAGTTCATCCGGGTGACCTTCTCCTTGGACATGATCACCATGGTGCCGCCCCAGGAAGGCGTCGCGTCCGCCCCGAGGGTGACCGGCACGGTCGTGCTCTGGCCGCCCCGGACGATCGTCATCTTGTGCGCCGCCGCGTCCGCGGTGGAGACCTGCGAGCGGCCGATGGTGAACGGCTCGTCCTTGTCCACGTCACCGTAGATGCCGGGCGCGACCTCGACGTTCTTCAGGCGGTACTTGATGGTGACCTTGGTGTCCGGCTTCCAGTACTCGGCCGGGCGGAAGTCCAGCCGGCGGGCGCCGAACCAGTGGCCCTTCACCTCGGTGGCGGCACCGTCGCTGGTCTCGAACGTGATGCCCTTGAGCACGGCGTCCTTGTTCTTGACGTCCTTGTTGAAGACCACCGAGACGATCATGCCGACGCCGTAGGTGGCGTTGTCGGCGATGTTGTCGTTGGTGGAGATCGTCTTCGCCGGCGTCAGCGTGGTGAACGAGGTCGTCGACGCGGCCACCAGGCCCTCGGCGTCCTGGGCCTGCGCGCTCACCTTGTACGCCATGCCGACGGCCAGCGCACCGCTCGGCTTCCAGCCGCTGCCGTCCGCCGAGATCGCCCCCGCGACCGGCTTGCCCTCCTTGTCGGTCACCTCGACCGTGGTGAGCTTGCCGTTGGCCACCGACACGTTCAGCCCGTTGGTCGGCGCGACGTCCTGGGCGCCGTCCTTCGGGTCGACGGTCAGCACCGCGGCCGACGTCTTCGGCGTCCCCTGGCTCTGGCCGGCCGCCGGGGCGCCACTGGCCCCCGCCGTCGCGGCCGCGTCACCGCCGCCGGTTTTGCTGTCACCGCCCTTGTCGTCGTTGCAGGCTGCGGTGAACAGCAGCACCCCACCCATCGCCAGTGCCACCGCACTGCGGCGCAGGCCACGGTTGCGACGGTTGGTGGTGCGTATTGCGGCCTCGGCCGCCCAAACCGGCTTCACGGTTTCTCCCCTCCCGGTGTCCACCCTGATGGACGCGCATCGACCCGGACGGGTTGCACCTGACCGGCGATCTTTCTGCGCCGGGCTTCCGGCGCGGAAGCAGGATAGCTAAGCCGAATGAGTGAATCCTGGGGGGAGGTCCGTGGACCGGGGGTGGACCCGGGGTGAAGACGGGGCCTCGAACGCCCGCCGGGCCGCCCTCCCCGCCCGGCCGGCGGGGGCCCGCCGGGTCAGTGCGCCTCGTGCGGGACGGCGCTGCCGGCCAGCCACTGGCCCCAGGGCAGGTTCCAGCCGTTCAGGCCGTTGTTCGGCGGGACGACCTCCCCCGCGGAGGCCTTCACCTCCAGCACGTCCCCCGGGACGGTGTGCTCGAAGAGCCAGCCCGCCGGGGTCTCCGTGCTCGTCCCGCCCTTGGCGTCGGCCAGGCCGATGCAGCCGTGGCTGGTGTTGGCGGTGCCGAACACCTCCGGGTCGGCCCAGTAGTTGCCGTGGATGAACGTGCCCGAGTTGGTCAGCCGCATCGCGTGCGGGACGTCCTTGATGTCGTACTCGTCGCCCATCCCGACGGTCTGCGAGTTCATCCTGGTCACCTTGTACTTCTCGGAGACCACCAGGACGCCCCGGTACGTCGAGTGCTTCGGGTCGCCGCCGGACACCTTCAGCACCTTCACCACCCTGCCGCCCTGCCCGGCCCGGACGGTCAGGGTGTGGGCGTCCAGGTCCACCGTGGAGACCTGGGCCCGGCCCACCGTGAAGCGGACGTCCTTCACCTGGGTGCCGAACTCGCCCGGCGCGCCCTGCACGCCCTTCAGCCGCAGCGCCACCTCCACCCTGGTGCCCGCCGCCCAGTACTTCTGCGGCCGGATGTCCAGCCGCTGGTTGCCGAACCAGTGCGCGGCCACCTCGACCGGCGGGTCGGCGGTCACCGCGACGGCCTTCTCCACGGCCGCCCGGTCGGCGACCGGCCGGCTGAAGCGCAGCGAGACCGGCATGCCGACGCCGACCGTGGAGCCGTCCTCCGGGGTGAAGAAGGCCACGAAGGTGTGGGCCCGCGCCGCCGTCGAGAAGTCCGTGTGCTGGGCCGCCTTCTGCCCCTGCTCGTCCTCGGCCACCGAGTCCAGGGTGTAGGCGGTGCCCAGCGGGAGCAGGCCGTCCGGCATCCAGGTCGAGCCGTCCTCGGAGATCGTCCCGGCCACCTCGGCGCCCTTGGAGTCGGCCAGCCGGACGGAGACCAGCCGCCCCTCGGCCACCGTGACCCGGACGGGGCCCTCCGGCGGGACGTCCTGCGTGCCGTCGGCGGGCAGCGCGGTGATGGCCGCCCGCGAGACGGGCGGCGGCGCGGCGTGGGCCGGGCCCGACGACGCCGCGCCGCCGCCGGCCGGGGTGCCGCCCCCGCCGGCGCAACCCGTCAGCACTGCCAGGCACCAGGCCAAGGCCCCCGCGCGCCGTGCCCAAACCCGTCCTCGGGGCCGCATTCCGGGGCCTCCCGCCTCTTCCGTCCGATACCCCCCACAACGAGGGCGAGCACGGCAGGACACGCCCAAACCCCGGAAACCGCACACCGGAGGAGCAATCGCGGGCCGGGCGCCCCAACGCGCTCCGCACGGGAAGTCGGCCGGTCCGACTTCCCGTGCGCGCCGCCGTGCGGGCCCCGGCGGCGCCCGGGCACGGGAGGGCCGGGAGTTCGGGCCGGCGTAAGCCTCCGTTCAGCGGGCTTCCGCTCCGTGGGATCAGGGAAAGAGAAGGTGAACGGGGTCCGGGACACCCCGGTTCAGGGAGGGTACGGCCATGGCGTCAGGGCAGGAGCTGGAAGCCGGAGTGCGGCCGCGCGGCGGGGCGGCCGCCGAACAGCCGTGGCCCGGCAGCTGGCAGCCGCTCGGCGCCCGCTTCCGGACCGACGCCCAGGGGCGCCGGGGCACCAACTTCGCGCTCTGGGCGGCCGGCGCCGAGGCCGTCGACCTCTGCCTGTTCGACGAGGACGGGCAGGAGAGCAGACACCGCCTCACCGAGCAGGACTTCCAGACCTGGCACGGCTTCCTGCCCGGCGTCCGCCCGGGCACCCGCTACGGCTTCCGCGTCCACGGCCGCTGGGACCCGTGGACGGGCGCCCGCTGGAACCCGGCCAAGCTGCTGCTCGACCCGTACGCCCGCGCCATCGACGGCTGTTACACCTCCCACGACGCGGTCTGCGCCGCCGTCCGCAACTGGCCCGAGGCGGACGTCGCCGACACCGTCCGGGACAACCGCGACTCGGCCCGGTACGTGCCCAGGTCCGTGGTCGTCCACGACGACGACGACTGGTACGACGACCACCGCCCCAAGACCCCGTGGGCCGAGACCGTCCTCTACGAGCTGCACGTGCGCGGCTTCACCATGCGCCACCCGGACGTCCCGCCGCACCTGCGCGGCACCTACGCCGGCCTCGCGCACCCCGCCGCCGTCGCCCACCTCACCGCGCTCGGCGTCACCGCCGTCGAGCTGCTGCCCGTCCACCAGCACGCCAGCGAGGACCACCTCCAGGCGCGCGGGCTGGTCAACTACTGGGGCTACAACACGATCGGCTACTTCGCCCCGCACGCCGGCTACTCCTCCTCGGGCGGTCTCGGCGGCCAGGTCGGCGAGTTCAAGCGGATGGTGCGCGCGCTGCACGCCGCCGGGATCGAGGTGATCCTCGACGTGGTCTACAACCACACCGCCGAGGCCGCCGAACTCGGCCCCTCCCTCTCCCTGCGCGGCATCGACAACGCCGGCTACTACCGCCTCCCGCTGAACCGCCCGCGCGGCTACGCCGACTACACCGGCTGCGGCAACACCCTGGACACCCGACGGCCGCACGTCGTCCGGCTGGTCACCGACTCGCTGCGGTACTGGGTGACCGAGATGGGCGTGGACGGCTTCCGCTTCGACCTCGCCGCCGCCCTCGCCCGGGGCAACGACGGCGTCGACATGGACCACCCGTTCCTCGCCGCCGTCTCGCAGGACCCGGTGCTCAGCCGGGTCAAGCTCATCGCCGAGCCGTGGGACGTCGGCGCCGGCGGCTACCAGGTGGGCGGCTTCCCGCCGCTCTGGGCCGAGTGGAACGACAAGTACCGCGACACCGTGCGGGACTTCTGGCGCGGAGCCCGCCCCGACGTGCGCGAGCTGGGCTACCGGCTCTCCGGCTCCTCCGACCTCTACCAGCGCGGCGGCCGGCGCCCGTACGCCTCCGTCAACTTCGTCACCGCGCACGACGGCTTCACCCTGCGCGACCTGGTCTCCTACAACCGCAAGCACAACGAGGCCAACGGCGAGGCCAACCGGGACGGCACCGACGACAACCGGTCCTGGAACCACGGCGCCGAGGGCGAGACCGCCGACCCGGCCGTCAACGCGCTGCGGCTGCGCCAGCTCCGCAACCTGATGGCCACCCTGCTGCTCTCCACCGGCGTGCCGATGATCACCGCCGGGGACGAGTTCGGCCGCACCCAGGGCGGCAACAACAACGCCTACTGCCAGGACGGCGAGGTCAGCTGGCTGGACTGGTCCCTGCTGGAGGACCGGCGCTGGGCCGGGCTGCGCGATCTCACCGCCCGCCTCGTCCGGCTCCGCCGCACCCACCCGGTGCTGCGCCAGCGGGCGTTCTTCTCCGGCCGGGCCGCGGTGCCCGGCGGCCAGCCCGACCTCGCCTGGTTCACGCCGCGCGGGAAGGAGATGACCGAGGCCGACTGGTTCGGCCCGACGGCCTGCCTCGGCATGCTGCTCTCCGGCGCCGCGATGTCCGAACGCGACCAGTACGGCAGCCCGTTGCGCGACGACAGCTTCCTGCTGCTGCTCAACGCCGGCCCCGAGGCCGTCCCGTTCACCCTCCCCGGCGAACCCTGGGCCGCACCCGACGCGCAGTACACGACCGTCCTCGACACCGCCGCGGACGAGACCGGCAACGGCACCCACACCCACCACCCGCAGGACGCCGTCACCCTGGGCGGGCGCTCCCTGCGCCTCCTGCGCACACCCGCCGCCTGACATCCGCCGGAGCGCCCCCGCGCACGTGGCCGGTTCTCGCCGACAGGTCCGAAAAACCGGATGAGAAATGACGCGGTCACGACCTACGCTCACGGCGATGGCCGAGAACCAAGCCCCCACGCCCGCGCCCGCCCGACGGTCGACGGTCCGCTCGCTGCTGCGCCTGTGGCCGTACGTCCGCCCGATCCGCTGGCGGCTGGCCGCCTCGGTCGGCTCCGCCCTGCTCGCCGCGCTCAGCCTGCTGCTGGTACCGATCGTGCTCGGCCGGATCGTCGACGGACCGATCGCCGACCACGACCTCGACGCGCTCTGGCCGCTGATCGCCCTGCTGCTGGCCCTCGGCCTCTTCGAGGCGGGGCTGTTCTACACCCGGCGGGTGATTCTGGCCAGACCGCTCGCCCGGGTGGAGACCGCGATGCGCGGCGACCTCTTCGCCAGGCTCCAGCGGCTGCCGGTCGCCTTCCACGACCGTTGGGGCTCCGGCCAGTTGCTCTCCCGGGCCACCTCCGACATGTTCACCATGCGGCTGTTCCTGACCTTCCCGCTGGTCTTCCTGATCGTCAACTCGGTGACGTTCCTGGCCGGCACCGCGCTGATGTTCACCCAGGACTGGCGGCTCGCACTGATCGTGCTGCTCCCCGCCGGGCCGCTGCTGCTGCTGACCCGGCGCTTCGAGACCGGCTACTCGGACGCCGCCCGCCGCGCCCAGGACCAGAACGGCGACCTCGCCACCGTGATCGAGGAGTCCATCCTCGGCATCCGCATCCTCAAGGCCTTCGGCCGCCACCGCTCGATGGCCGAGCGGTTCCGCGGGCAGGCGCACCGGCTGCGCCGCACCGAACTGCGCAAGGCCGGCCTGCTGGCCAACCTCTGGGCGGTGATCGTCGGCCTGCCCGAGCTGGCGCTCGGCTGCGCACTCGCGGCCGGCTGCTACCTGGTCGCGCACGACGAGCTGACCACCGGCACCCTGGTCGCCTTCCTCTCCACCGCGCTGGCACTGCGCTGGCCCGTCGAGTCGCTCGGCTGGCTGCTCGCCTACGCCAACGAGGCCGCGACCGCCACCGACCGCTACTTCGAGGTGCTCGACGCAGAGCTGCCGGACGAGAAGGTGGACGAGAAGGTGGACGAGGCGACGGGCGAGCGGGCGCCCCTTCCCGGGAGCTCCCCCAACGGCATCCGCCTCACCGGCGTGCGCTTCCGCTACCCCGACGCCCCGTCCGACACCCTCGATCTGCTCCGCGGCATCGACCTGCACATCCGCAGCGGCGAGACGATGGCCCTGGTCGGCGCCACCGGCAGCGGCAAGACCACGCTCACCGCCCTGCTCCCGCGGCTCTACGAGGCCACCGCCGGCAGCATCACCCTGGACGGGCGGGACATCCGCGAGCTGTCCCGGGAGCGGCTGCGCGAGCTGGTCGCCGTCGCCTTCGAGGAGCCCACGCTGTTCTCGGCCACCGTCCGGGAGAACGTCCTGATGGGCGCGCCCGGCGCCGACGCCGGGCAACTCGCCACCGCCCTCGCCACCGCCCAGGCCGGCTTCGTCGAGAAGCTGCCCGACGGCGTCGAGACGGAGGTCGGCGAGCAGGGTCTCAGCCTCTCCGGCGGCCAGCGCCAGCGGCTCGCCCTGGCCCGCGCGGTGGTCGGCGACCCGGCCTTCCTGGTGCTGGACGACCCGCTCTCCGCCCTGGACGTGCACACCGAGGCGCTGGTCGAACAGGCGCTGCGGCAGGTGCTCGGCTCCACCACCGCCCTGGTGGTGGCCCACCGGCCGAGCACCGTGCTGCTCGCCGACCGGGTCGCCGTGCTGGCGGACGGCCGGATCGAGGCCGTCGGCACCCACCAGGACCTGCTGCGCACCTCGACGCGCTACCGCGAACTGATGTCGGGCGAGGCCGCCCTCGTACCGGAGGGGAGCCCCGCCCGATGACCACCACGATCGAGCCCGACGAGAAGGCCGCGGAGCCCGAGGACGATCTGCCGCCCCCGCCGGCCGACGAGGAGGACATCCCCGTCCCGCCCGGCGCCCCCCGCGCGCTGCTGCGTGCGCTGCTCGGCCCGCACCGGACCCGCATCACGATCGCGATGGTGGTGATCCTGGTCCAGCAGGCGGCGCTGCAGTCCGGCCCGCTGCTGGTGGCGATCGCGATGGACCGGGGCATCCCGGCCCTGCGCGACCACGACGCCGGCCCGCTGATCGCGGTGATCTCGGCCTACCTGTCCTTCGCGCTGCTGAGCACCGTCCTGCAGTGGACGTTCATCAAGATCAGCGCCCGGATCAACCAGGACATCCTGCTGGAGCTGCGCGGCCGGATCTTCCGGCACGCCCAGCGGCTCAGCCTGGACTTCCACGAGCGCTACACCTCGGGCCGGATCATCTCCCGCGCCACCAGTGACGTGGACGCGCTGCGCGAGCTGCTCTCCGAGGGCCTCCAGGAACTGCTGACCGTGTTCCTCTCGGTCTGTTACATCTCGGTGCTGCTGCTGGTGATGGACTGGCGGCTCGGCCTGGTCTCGCTGGGCTCCTTCGTACCGCTCTTCCTGATCGCCCGCTCGTTCCGGCGGCGCTCGCGCCTGGTCTACCGCCGCTCGCGCACCTCGGCCGCGTCACTGATCGTCCGGTTCACCGAGACCATGAACGGCATCCGCCCGGTCCAGGCGTTCCGCCGCGAGCGGGCCAACGACGCCGCGTTCGGCGTGGTGAACCGGCAGTCCGCCACGGCCATGGCGGACGGCCTGCTGGAGATCGCCCGGTACGTCGGCCTCTCCCGCACCACCGCCAACGTCTGGATGGCCGGCGTCGTGCTGCTCGGCGCCTTCCTGGTCACCGACGGCGCGGTGGAGCTGGGCGTGCTCACCGGCTTCGTGCTCTACCTGCGCCGGCTGTACGACCCGATCGACCAGCTGGCGATGTTCCTGAACAGCTACCAGTCGGCCGCCGCCGCCCTGGAGAAGATCGCCGGCCTGCTCGCCCACGAGCCGACCGTCGCCGAACCGGCCGAGCCGAAGGAGCTGCCGAAGTCCCTCACCAAGGGGCGGGAGGTGCACTTCGAGAAGGCCCGGTTCGGCTACCGCACGGGGAAGGAGGTGCTCCCCGCCTTCGACCTGGTGCTGCCCGCCGGGCAGACGGTGGCCGTGGTCGGTGCGACCGGCGCGGGCAAGTCGACCGTCGCCAAGCTGCTGGCCCGCTTCTACGACCCGACCGGCGGGCGGATCTCCCTCGACGGGATCGACCTGCGCGACCTCGCCACCCCCGAGCTGCGGCGCGGGGTGGTGATGGTGACCCAGGAGTCCTTCCTGTTCTCCGGCACCGTCGCCGAGAACATCGCGCTCGGCCGGCCCGGCGCCACCCGCGAGGAGGTCGAGGAGGCCGCCCGGGCGATCGGCGCGCACGAGTTCGTCGCCGCACTGCCCGAGGGCTTCGACACCGACGTGCGCAAGCGCGGCGGCCGGATCTCGGCCGGCCAGCGCCAACTGGTCGCCTTCGCCCGCGCCCTGCTGGCCGACCCGGCGGTGCTGATCCTGGACGAGGCGACCAGCTCGCTCGACGTGCCGGGCGAGCAGGCCGTCCAGCGGGCGATGCGGACGGTGCTGGCCGGGCGGACGGCGGTGATCATCGCCCACCGCCTCTCCACCGTGGAGATCGCCGACCGGGTGCTGGTGATGGACCAGGGCCGGATCGTCGAGGACGGCACCCCGGAGGAGCTGATCGCGGGCTCCGGGCGGTTCGCCGAGCTGCACCAGGCGTGGCGGGACAGCCTGGTCTGACCGCGGCCGTTGCCCGTGGCGCACGGGTGGGGAGGGCCGGCCCGGCCGGCCCTCCCCACCTCACCGGCCGCTCAGCGCAGCATCCCCGCGTCCATCCCCGCCGACTCGGCCGGCAGCGCGACCAGGCCCAGCTCGGCCGGCGAGGCCAGCCGCGGATGGGCCGGCAGCACCCGGACGGTGTAGCCGAACGGGCCCGTCCGGCAGAGCTCCAGCGATCCCTCGTACCGGGTCCGCCCGTCGAGGTCCGGCCCGCCGACCGGCTTCAGGGCGAGCACGCAGGCGTCCGAGATGCCGTCCGCCTCGTCCACCCGGCCGGAGACCGCCTGCACCTCGACGTCGCCGGGCTCCAGCGTGCCGAGCGCGACCTGCACCCGAAGCGCCAGTGAGCTGCCCAGCTCCTGCGCCTCGTCCGGGCAGTCCGCCTCGACGTGCTCGACCCGGACGGCGGGCCAGGCCTCCCGCACCCGGGTCTTCCAGGCGGCCAGCTCTCGCGCCCCGGCGTAGGGGCCCGTCACGCGCTGCCCCTCGTCGCTCCCGGCCCCGGCGCGCCCGTCGGCCCGGACCGGGCCCGGCACCGCGGCCGCCAGCTCCCGCTGGGCCTGCGCGGCGGGCGTGTACAGCCGCTCCACGTACTCGCGGACCATCCGCCCGGCCAGCACCTTGGGCCCGAGGGTCACCAGGGTGTGCCGGACCATGGCGATCCAGCGGTGCGGCAGGCCGTCCGCGCCCCGGTCGTAGAACCGGGCGGCCACCTGGTGCTCGATCAGGTCGTACAGCGCGGCGGACTCGATGTCGTCCCGCCGTTCGGCCTCGCCGCTCTCCGGGTCGAGGACGCCGCCGCTCTCGTCGGCGGTGGGGATCGCCCAGCCGTTCTGGCCGTCGTACCACTCGTCCCACCAGCCGTCGAGGACGGACAGGTTGAGGCAGCCGTTGAGCGCGGCCTTCATCCCCGAGGTGCCGCAGGCCTCCAGCGGGCGGAGCGGGTTGTTCAGCCAGACGTCGCAGCCCGGGTAGAGGTGCCGGGCCATCGCCATGTCGTAGTCCGGCAGGAAGACGATCCGGTGCCGGACGGCCGGGTCGTCGGCGAAGGCGACCATCTGCTGGATGAGCCGCTTGCCGCCGTCGTCGGCCGGGTGGGCCTTGCCGGCGACCACGATCTGCACCGGCCGGGTGGGGTGCAGCAGCAGGGCGCGCAGCCGCTCCTGGTCGCGCAGCATCAGGGTGAGCCGCTTGTAGGAGGGGACCCTGCGGGCGAAGCCGATGGTCAGCACGTCCGGGTCGAGCACCGAGGAGACCCAGCCCAGCTCGGCCTCGCCGGCGCCGCGCTGGCGCCAGGAGGCGCGCAGCCGGCGGCGGGCCTCGTCCACCAGCTGGGCGCGCAGGGTGCGGCGCAGCTCCCAGATCTCGGCGTTGCCGATCCGTTCCAGGCCCGTCCAGCGCTTGGCGTCACCGGTGGTCATCGCGTCCTCGGCGCGGTCGGCGCCGATCTCCGCGGCGCCGAGCCGGACGACCGCCGGGTCGATCCAGGTGGCGGCGTGCACGCCGTTGGTGACGGAGGTGATCGGCACGTCCGCGGAGTCGAAGCCCGGCCAGAGGCCGTTGAACATCGACCGGCTGACCTCGCCGTGCAGGGTGGAGACGCCGTTGGCCCGCTGGGCGAGGCGCAGGCCCATGGCGGCCATGTTGAACAGCTTCGGGTCCCCGCCGCGCCAGGTCTCGGCCCCGAGCGCGAGCACCTGTTCGACCGGGACGCCGGGCAGTGCGGCGTCGCCGCCGAAGTGCCGGGCGACCAGGTCCCGGTCGAAGCGGTCGATGCCGGCCGGGACGGGGGTGTGGGTGGTGAAGAGGGTGCCGGCCCGGACGGCCTCCAGGGCGGCGGCGAAGTCGAGGCCGGGGCCGGCCGCGCCGTCGGCGATCAGCTCGCGGATCCGCTCGACGCCGAGGAAGCCGGCGTGGCCCTCGTTGGTGTGGAAGACCTCGGGGGCGGCGTGGCCGGTGAGCCGGCCGTAGGCGCGCACCGCGCGGACGCCGCCGATCCCGAGCAGCATCTCCTGGAGCAGCCGGTGCTCGCTGCCGCCGCCGTAGAGGCGGTCGGTGACGTCGCGCTCGGCCGGCGAGTTGGCCTCGATGTCGGAGTCGAGCAGCAGCAGCGGGACGCGCCCGACCTGGGCCCGCCAGATGTGGGCGCTCAGGGTGCGGCCGCCGGGCAGCGCGAGGTCGATCCGGCAGGGCGTGCCGTCACCCTCCCGGAGCAGGGTGACGGCCAGTTCGTCCGGGTCGAGGAGCGGGTAGCGCTCCTGCTGCCAGCCGTCCCTGCCGAGGGACTGCCGGAAGTAGCCGTGCCGGTAGAACAGCCCCACGCCGATGATCGGGACCCCGAGGTCGCTGGCGGCCTTGAGGTGGTCGCCGGCCAGGATGCCGAGCCCGCCGGAGTACTGGGGCAGCGCCGCGGCGATGCCGTACTCGGGCGAGAAGTAGGCGATGGCGGCGGGCTGCGGGGCGACGGCGGCCTGCTGGTCGGGGCCGTGCGGGGCGGCCTGGTACCAGCGCGGGCCGGAGAGGTACTCCCGCAGGTCGTCGGCGAGGTCGCCGAGTCTGCGCAGGAACCGCCGGTCCCCGGCGAGCGCGGCGAGCCGGGCGGCCGGGACCTCCCCCAGCAGGCGCACCGGGTCCTCCCCGGTCGCGGCCCAGACGTCCGGGTCCACGGACCGGAAGAGGTCCCTGGTCTCGGGGTGCCAGGACCAGCGCAGGTTGAAGGCCAGCTCGTGCAACGGCTGGAGTTGTTCGGGCAGGACGGTGCGGACGGTGAATCTGCGGATTGCCTTCACGGCGTGAAGCGTAGCCCCGGCGACTGTCATGATGGTGCGTCAAGTGGGCTATTGGGCCTCCGTTCGGCCTATTGGTGAGATCGCATTCGGCGCATTGGACTGCACAGGGGGCGCGCGAGGCGCACTTTCCCGGGGGCCGCGCTACCAATACGTGAACATCGCGGAACAGCTCCATTTCCTGCCGTGGCTCCGCCCCCGCATTGGCCCGAAACTACTGTCGTACCGCTGCGAAAGTCTTGTCCCCGGTGCGACTATGAACCAAGGTCGTTGATGCTGTGGGGAGTGCGGCGACGGGTGGCGCCCCCCTTGAAGCAGCACGTCCGAATCCTTTTCGCGTTGATCGTTCCTCAACCTCCTTAGCCCATTCGGCGCCCACGGCGCACCGATGCGTGTCCTCGAACTCGGCCTGCTCGTTCACGGGTGGGTTGGGTCGCCCAGGGGCGTGCCCCGAGAGGCGTGCGCCGGGACGCGCGCGGGCTCTCGGGCTCCCCGCCACGGGCTTGGCGGGCGCGGGGCAGGTTGCCGGGGACGGCGGCGCGGGCAGGCTTCCGGTCGCACGGCCTCCCCACCCAGCAGTCCTCCCGGTACTCCCCCCGGCCCGTGCGGCCCGCGGGAGCTGCCGCCGATCTCGGGCAGGAGTTTGGCATGCACGGCGACACGCGGGACCAGTCCACACCGGTGACCGACACCGTCGACGCGGGGGTCGCGGAATCCGCCGGACGGATGGATTCTGACACCCGGACAGACGCGCCGATGCCGGCACCCCGGGGTGCCGGGGCTATCCGTACGGAGCAGCAGAGCGAACCGGCCCGACAACCCGGGGCCGAGGAGACCCGCCCCGCGGCACCGCGCAAGCGCACCACCACCCGGCGCAGCGCGACCGCCGCCACCACCGGCAAGGCCGCCACCACGGCCACCGCCACCGCGAAGGCCGCCACCACGGCCACCGCCGTGGCCGGAGCCGACGCCGCCGGGGCCGGCACCGCCTCCCGCAACGCTCCCGCCCGGACCGCGGCCAACCGGACCGCGACCCCCCGGACCGCGACCACCCGCAAGCCCTCCGCCCGCAAGACGACAGAGAGCGACACCGTGATCGGCCGCATCCCCGTCCTGGACGTCAGCCCCCTCGTCGACGCCGGCCGCCGCCCGGCCAAGGCCGTGACCGGCGAGGCCTTCCTGGTCACCGCCACCGTGTTCCGCGAGGGCCACGACGCGGTGAACGCCAACGTGGTGCTGCGCGACCCGCGCGGCCGCAGCGGCCCGTGGACGCCGATGCGCGAACTCGCCGAGGGCACCGACCGCTGGGGCGCCCTCGTCACCCCGACCGCGCCCGGCCGCTGGTCCTACCTGGTGGAGGCGTGGAGCGACCCGCTGGCCACCTGGCGCAGGACCGCCGCGGTGAAGCTGCCCGCCGGGATCGACACCGCGCTGGTCCTGGAGGAGGGCGCGCTGCTGCTGGAGCGGGCCGCCGGCGGCGTGCCCAAGAAGGAGGGCCGGGCGCACGTCCTGGCCGCGGTGGACGCGCTGCGCGACACCGGCCTGCCGCCGCTCTCCCGGCTCGCGGCCGCGCTCGCCCCCGAGGTGCTGGACCTGCTGGCCCGCTACCCGCTGCGCGAGCTGGTCAGCGCCTCCCGGCCGCTGCCGCTCCAGGTGGACCGCGAGCGGGCGCTGTACGGCTCCTGGTACGAGTTCTTCCCCCGCTCGGAGGGCGCGGTGGTCGACCCGTCCGGCGTCGAGCCGCCGCGTTCGGGCACCCTGCGCACCGCCGCCGAGCGGCTGCCGGCCGTCGCGGCGATGGGCTTCGACGTGGTCTACCTGCCACCCGTCCACCCGATCGGCCGCGCCTACCGCAAGGGCCCGGACAACACCCTGACGGCCGGCCCGCACGACGTCGGCTCGCCGTGGGCGATCGGCTCGCCCGAGGGCGGCCACGACGCGGTCCACCCCGACCTCGGCACCATCGAGGACTTCGACCACTTCGTCGCCGAGGCCGGGGCGCTGCACCTGGAGGTGGCGCTGGACTTCGCGCTGCAGTGTTCGCCGGACCACCCGTGGGTGAACAAGCACCCGGAATGGTTCAGCCACCGCGCCGACGGCTCCATCGCCTATGCCGAGAACCCGCCGAAGAAGTACCAGGACATCTATCCGATCAACTTCGACCAGGACATGGACGGAATCGTCAAGGAAACCATCCGTATCCTCCGGTTCTGGATGTCCCACGGCGTGCGGATCTTCCGGGTCGACAACCCGCACACCAAACCGGTGCTGTTCTGGGAGAAGGTGCTCGGCGACATCGCCCGCACCGACCCCGATGTCGTGTTCCTGGCGGAGGCGTTCACCCGCCCCGCGATGATGCAGACCCTGGGGAAGATCGGTTTCCACCAGTCGTACACGTACTTCACCTGGCGCACCACCAAGCAGGAACTCACCGACTACCTCACCGAACTCAGTGGTGACGCCGCCGCGTACATGCGGCCCAACTTCTTCGCCAACACCCCGGACATCCTGCACGGCTACCTGCAGACCGGCGGCCGGGCCGCGTTCGCGATCCGCGCGGTCCTGGCCGCCACCCTCTCCCCCAGCTACGGCGTCTACGCCGGCTACGAGCTGTGCGAGAACGAGCCGGCCCACCCGGGGTCCGAGGAGTACCTGCACTCCGAGAAGTACGAGCTGCGCCCGCGCGACTGGAACCGCACCGACACCCTGGCCCCGCTGCTCACCGTGCTGAACCGGCTGCGCCGCCGGCACCCGGCCCTCCAGCAGCTGCGCGGCCTGCGCTTCCACGCCACCGACAACGACCAGGTGCTCGCCTTCTCCAAGACGGCCACCACGGCCGAGGGCCTCACCGACCACGTCCTCACGGTGGTCAACCTGGACCCGCACCACGTGCAGGAGGCCACCGTCACCCTCGACGGGGACGGGCCGTTCGCGGTGCACGACGAGCTCACCGGCGCCGCCTACACCTGGGGCCGGCACAACTACGTCCGGCTCGATCCCTCAGCCGAGCCGGCTCACCTCCTCACGGTTCGGAGGAACCCAGCGTGACAGTGAACGAGCCCGTCCCCGACACCTTCCCCGAGACCTCGAAGAAGAACCTTGACCCCGAGTGGTTCAAGCGTGCGGTCTTCTACGAGGTGCTGGTGCGGTCCTTCCAGGACAGCAACGGCGACGGGGTCGGGGACCTCAGGGGGCTCACGTCCAAACTCGACTACCTCCAGTGGCTCGGGGTCGACTGCCTCTGGCTGCCGCCGTTCTTCGCCTCACCCCTGCGCGACGGCGGTTACGACGTGGCCGACTACAAGTCGGTCCTGCCGGAGTTCGGCGACCTCGCCGACTTCATGGAGTTCGTGGACGCCGCGCACGCCCGCGGCATGCGCGTGATCATCGACTTCGTCATGAACCACACCAGCGACCAGCACCCGTGGTTCCAGGCCTCCCGGGAGGACCCGGACGGCCCGTACGGCGACTTCTACATGTGGGCCGACGACGACAAGCAGTACCCCGACGCCCGGATCATCTTCGTCGACACCGAGACCTCCAACTGGACGTACGACCCGGTGCGCAAGCAGTACTACTGGCACCGGTTCTTCTCCCACCAGCCGGACCTCAACTACGACAACCCCCGGGTCCAGGACGAGATGATCGCCGGACTCCGCTTCTGGCTCGACCTCGGCATCGACGGCTTCCGGCTGGACGCCGTGCCGTACCTGTTCGCCCGCGAGGGCACCAACTGCGAGAACCTTCCGGAGACGCACGAGTTCCTCCAGCGGGTCCGCAAGGAGATCGACGCCGACTACCCCGACACCGTGCTGCTCGCCGAGGCCAACCAGTGGCCGGAGGACGTCGTCGACTACTTCGGCGACTTCGCCTCGGGCGGCGACGAGTGCCACATGGCGTTCCACTTCCCGGTGATGCCGAGGATCTTCATGGCGGTCCGGCGGGAGTCCCGCTACCCCGTCTCCGAGATCCTCGCCAAGACCCCGAAGATCCCCGGCGGCTGCCAGTGGGGCATCTTCCTGCGCAACCACGACGAGCTGACCCTGGAGATGGTCACCGACGAGGAGCGCGACTACATGTACGCGGAGTACGCCAAGGACCCGAGGATGCGCGCCAACGTGGGCATCCGCCGACGGCTCGCCCCGCTGCTGGAGAACGACCGCAACCAGATCGAGCTGTTCACCGCCCTGCTGCTCTCCCTCCCCGGCTCGCCGGTGCTCTACTACGGGGACGAGATCGGCATGGGCGACAACATCTGGCTGGGCGACCGGGACGGCGTGCGCACGCCGATGCAGTGGACCCCGGACCGCAACGCGGGTTTCTCCTCCGCCGACCC
The DNA here is from genome assembly GCF_042266225.1 of Kitasatospora sp. NPDC056181. Classification (NCBI taxonomy): domain Bacteria; kingdom Bacillati; phylum Actinomycetota; class Actinomycetes; order Kitasatosporales; family Streptomycetaceae; genus Kitasatospora; species Kitasatospora sp. NPDC056181. The sequence goes on along the minus strand of NZ_JBHJUK010000002.1, from coordinate 224,469 downwards.
GGGCAGGCTCAGTCTGCCGCCCATCATGGATCCGGTGTACGGCTACCAGGTGACCAACGTCGAGGCGCAGCAGAGCAGTTCGAGTTCGCTGCTGCACTGGACGCGTCGCATGATCGAGATCCGAAAGCTCAACCCGGCCTTCGGCCTGGGCACGTACACCGAACTGCCCTCCAGCAACCCCGCGGTGCTGGCCTTCGTGCGCGAGCACGAGGGCGACCTGGTCATGTGCGTGAACAACTTCTCCCGGTTCGCGCAGCCGACCGAACTGGACCTGCGGCAGTACGGCGGGCGGTATCCGGTGGAGCTGATCGGCGGGGTGCGCTTCCCCTCGATCGGCGAGTGGCCGTACCTGCTCACGCTCGCCGGGCACGGCTTCTACTGGTTCCAGCTCCGCCAGCCCCCGCGGCTGAGCGGAACCAGGCGATCGAAGTAACGATCCATCAGGCGCCGCCCCCGTACCCGGGTGCTCCGGCGCCACCCGCACCACCAAACCCTCCGGGGGCGCGAGTTGAACCCCACGCGCCCCCGGAGGTCTCTGCACCACCGCGTACGGAGAACAGCCCAACGGCCACCCACACGAAGGCGTGACACCTGAGCACCGCTCGCGTGCCGTCGCCGCCGCGCCGCCGAAATCCGGAAGACTGACGGACCCGGCCAGACCCGTCGGGCACCCGCCCGCTTCCGGGGAAAGGGAGTCATGTCCGAAACCTCCCGTTCTCAAGCCCACGTGCACCGCGACACCCCCGCCGGCCCCGTGCCGGTGGGCACCCGCGGTGCCGGGGCCCGGAGAACCGCTCTGGGGGTCAGCGAACTCGTCCAGGCGGCCCTGCCGCTCATCGCCGAGTGGCTCCCCACCCAGCGCTGGTACGCCGGCAAGGGGCGGCCCATCACCGGCCTCACCCCGGTGGTCGGCACCCCGCTCCAGGTCGGCGACCCCGCCCTGCTCCACCTGCTGCTGCGGGTCGAACACGCCACCACCGCCGGCGCGCCGCACGGGGACATCTACCAACTGCTGCTCGGCATCCGCTCCCAGGGGCCCGCCGGCATCGAGCCCACCGCGGTCCTCGGCCGGCTCACCCAGGGCCCGTACGACGGCGCGGCGCTCTACGACGCGGTGCACGACCCCGAGCTCACCGGGCGGCTGCTGGAGCACCTGGCCACCGGCGACCGGTTCGGCTCCCTGTCGTTCCGCCGCACCCCCGGCTCCGGGCTCCCCGCCAACCTTCCCGGGCGCGCCTCCACCGCCGAACAGTCCAACAGCTCGGTCATCTACGGCACCTCGTACATCCTCAAGCTCTTCCGCCGCATCCACCCCGGCACCAACCCCGACCTGGAGCTCTCCCTGGCGCTCTCCCGCGCCGGCTCCACCCGGATCCCCCGGGTCGCGGCCTGGTTCGAGAGCCGGCTGGAGCGCGCCGAGCCGGCCACCCTCGGACTGCTCCAGCGCTACCTGCCGGAGGCCGAGGACGGCTGGGAGCTGGCGCTCGACCAGGTCGGCCGGCTCAAGGGCGACCCGTCGCCCGGCAACTTCGCCATCGAGGCCCACCGGCTCGGCCGGGCCACCGCCGAGGTGCACCGGGTCCTGGCCCGCTCGATGCCGGTCGCCCGGCTGGACCGCACCCAGACCCGGCAGCTGGCCACCGCGATGGCCGACCGGCTCGACAGCGCGGTGGCCGTCGTCCCCGGGCTGATGCGCTACCGGGCCGCGCTGCGCACCGCCTTCCAGCAGCTCGCCGACGCCCACCCGGACGGCATGCCGGTCCAGCGGATCCACGGCGACCTGCACCTCGGCCAGGCCATGCGCACCCCGCACGGCTGGGTGCTGCTGGACTTCGAGGGCGAGCCGGCCAAGTCCGTCGCCGAACGGCGCGAACCGCAGACCGCGCTGCGGGACGTCGCCGCGATGCTCCGCTCCTTCGACTACGCCGCCGCCCACCTGCTGGCCGGCGGCCCGCACGACCCGGAGCTGGCCCACCTGGCCGCCGCCTGGGCGCAGCGCAACCGCACCGCCTTCTGCGCCGGCTACACCGCCGGCGGCGGCACCGACCCGGCGGCCTCGCCGGAGCTGATGCGCGCGCTGGAGATCGACAAGGCGGTCTACGAGGTGGTGTACGAGGCCCGGCACCGGCCCGGCTGGCTGCCGATCCCGCTGGCCGCGATCAACCGGCTCGCGCTCACCGTCTGACCCCGTCCTCCGCCTGTCCCCCCTGCTCCCCTGCTCCCCGGCTCGCGCTCCTCGATCCCCCCTCCGGCCCGTCCCCCGGCGGGCCCCGCCCGCCACTCCTCGTCCGACCCGCTCCACCCTGCTCCGCCCCGCCCGCCCCGCTCCCGCCCTGCCCCGCTCCCGCCCCGGAGCGGACCCACCCCGCCGCCGACGATCCGCGGCCACCCCGAATCCGCAGGAGGACCAGCCGTGACGCCGCTCGACCCGCCCGGCCGCACCACCCGCACCGTGCCCGCCACCTTCCTCGCGGACGCGGACTCCCCCCGGCGCGAGCCCGCGTCGCCCCGACGGGCCGCGCCGCGTACGGCGGCGCAACCCGCCCCCGCCCCGGGCGGCGAGCCCGGCGGGGTGCCCGGCGGCGTCCTGCGGCTGCCCGAGGCGCCGCTGCCGCCGTCCGAGGTGGACCGGCTCGTCGGCGGGCAGCACCACGACCCGCACGCCCTCCTCGGCGCCCACCCGGTGCACGGCGGCACCGCGATCCGGGTGCTGCGCCCGTTCGCCGAGCGGGTCGTGGTGGAGACCGCGCACGGCCCCGCCGAACTCACCCACCAGCAGGGCGGCCTGTTCACCGGCCTGCTGGCCGGCGCCGAGCTCTACCAGAGCGGCCCGGCCGACTACCGGCTGCTGGTGACGTACGCCGGCGGCGAACCGGTCGCCCAGTACGACGGCTACCGCACCCCGCCCACCCTCGGTGAGCTGGACCTCCACCTGATCTCCGAGGGGCGGCACGAGCAGCTCTGGCAGGCGCTCGGCTCCCACGTGCGCACCGTCGACGGGGTGAGCGGCACCGCCTTCGCGGTCTGGGCGCCCAACGCGGCCGGCGTCCGGCTGATCGGCGACTTCAACCACTGGGACGGCACCGGCCACCCGATGCGCTCGCTCGGCTCGTCCGGCATCTGGGAGCTGTTCGTCCCGGGCCTGGCCGAGGGCACCCAGTACAAGTACGAGATCCACACCCGGCAGGGCTGGGTGCTCGACAAGGCCGACCCGCTGGCCCGGGCCGCCCAGTGCCCGCCCGGCACCGCCTCGGTGGTCACCTCCTCCTCGTACCGCTGGGAGGACGACGAGTGGATGGCCCGCCGGGCCCGCACCTCGCACCACCGGGCACCGATGTCGGTGTACGAGCTGCACCTGCCGTCCTGGCGGCCCGACCTCACCTCCTACCGCGCGATCGCCGAGGAACTCCCCGGCTACCTCAAGGGGTTGAACTTCACCCACGTGGAGTTCATGCCGGTCATGGAGCACCCCTTCGGCGGCTCCTGGGGCTACCAGGTCTCCGGCTACTACGCCCCCACCGCCCGGCTCGGCAGCCCCGACGACTTCCGGTACCTGGTCGACACCCTGCACCGGCACGGCATCGGCGTGATCGTCGACTGGGTGCCCGCGCACTTCCCCAAGGACGACTTCGCGCTCGCCCGCTTCGACGGCGAGCCGCTGTACGAGCCCGCCGACCCGCTGCGCGCCGAACACCCCGACTGGGGCACCCTGGAGTTCGACTACGGGCGCACCGAGGTGCGCAACTTCCTGGTCGCCAACGCGGTGTACTGGTGCGAGGAGTTCCACATCGACGGCCTGCGGGTGGACGCCGTCGCCTCGATGCTCTACCTCGACTACTCGCGCGAGGGCGGCGACTGGACGCCCAACCGGTACGGCGGCCGGGAGAACCTGGACGCCGCCGCGTTCCTCCAGGAGATGAACGCCACCGTGTACCGCCGCTGCCCCGGCGTGGTCACCATCGCCGAGGAGTCCACCGCCTGGGACGGCGTCACCCGGCCCACCGACAGCGGCGGCCTCGGCTTCGGGCTGAAGTGGAACATGGGCTGGATGCACGACTCGCTGGTCTACATGTCCAAGGAGCCGGTGCACCGCAAGTACCACCACAACGAGATCACCTTCTCGATGGTGTACGCGTACTCGGAGAACTACGTCCTGCCGATCTCGCACGACGAGGTGGTGCACGGCAAGCAGGCGCTGGTCGCCAAGATGCCCGGCGACTGGTGGCAGCAGCGCGCCAACCACCGCGCCTACCTCGGCTTCATGTGGGCCCACCCAGGCAAGCAACTCCTCTTCATGGGGCAGGAGTTCGCCCAGGGCGCGGAGTGGGACCACGAGAGCGGCCCGCAGTGGTGGGTGCTCGACGAGCAGTGGCCGGCGGCCGGCGACCACCTCGGCGTGCGCCGCCTCGTGCGCGACCTCAACCGGCAGTACCTCGACGCCCCCGCCCTCTGGGAGCAGGACACCACCCCGGACGGCTTCCGCTGGCTCGACGGCGGCGCCGCCGAGGACAACCTGCTCTCCTTCGTCCGGTACGCCGCCGACGGCACCCCGCTGGTCGCCGTCTGCAACTTCTCCCCCGTCGTCCGCCACGGCCACCGGGTCGGCCTGCCCGCCCTCGACGGCCGCGAACAGCTCTGGGAGGAGGTGCTGAACACCGACGCCGAGACCTACGGCGGCGCCGGCATCGGCAACTCCCGCCCCGTGAAGGCCGAGCCCGTCCAGTGGAACGGCCAGCCGCGCAGCGCCGAGCTGGTCCTCCCCCCGCTCGCCACCCTCTGGCTCCGCCCGGCCTGACCGACCCGACCGGCCCGACCGGCACCGCGGCGGATCGGCCGCGGCCGGACCATTGCGTCCGGCCGCGGCCCGCCCCTAGGCTCGCCGCCTGAGATCGATCGTCAGCAGGCGGGGGCCTGGCACGTGTTGATGCTTCTGGGGTGGGTCTACCTCCTGCTGCCACTGGTCTGCTGGGCGGTGGTGATGCGCACCCGGGTGGTCGCAGTGGCGGTGTTCGCCGTCCTGGCGGGCCTGGCGATGGTCCTGGTCGGCCTGGAGTGCGACTGGTACTTCACCCGCGCCACGACCGAGATCGAGGCCGGGTACCCGTTCGCGGCCGGCCTGGTGATCCTGGTGGGCGTGCTGGTCGAGCGGCGACTGCGGGGCCCCCGGCCGAAGGGGGAGTCCTTCGACCCCACCGGCGGGGCGGCCGTCGCGATCTGCGCCCATACCCTGATCGGTACCGTCATCTGCTTCGTCTTCGGCCCCCTCCTCTCCTACGAGGCCTTCCTGCCGAGTGCCGAGGAAGTGTCGATGCCGCCCGGACTGACCGCGCAGAGCACCGACGGCTACTGCGGCTCCAACTTCTGCTCCCGCACTCTCACGATCGTCAGCACCACCGGCCTGCCGCCCGGCGAAGTGGCCGACCGCCTGCGCAAGCACCTCGCCACCGACGGCTGGCGCCCCGGGCCCGGCAACACCCTTCTGCGCCGGCACGGCTGGCTGGTGGACACGCGGCTGTCGGAGGTCTGGATCAGCGAGAACCCCCTCGGGGTGTCGGTGGAACTGGCCGGTTCGGAGCTGACCAACACGGACACCCGACCCTGACCTCCCGACCCTCCCGGAGTGACCTTCGTCCCTTGCACCGACGGGGCCCTCCTGCTCGCGGACGGGCATTCGCGGTGCGAAGGTATGGTCGATATGACCATCCTCTGAGACGACGGGACGGAGAGAGCCACGTGGCGCGCAGCGTGTACGTGACCGGGATCAACCGGGGCGACGGCCGGCAGGCGGTCGAACTCGGGGTCATGGAACTGCTCACCCGCCAGGTGGACCGGGTCGGGGTGTTCCGCCCGCTGGTGCACGCGCACGCGCCCGGCGAAGCGGGCTCGGACCACGTGGTCGAGCTGCTCCGCACCCGCTACCGGCTGGACCTCGGGCCCGCCGAACTGTACGGCCTCACCTACGAGGAGGCCGCCGCCCTCCAGGCCGCCCAGGGGCAGGACGAGCTGGTCTCCGTCCTGGTCGACCGGTTCCGCGCGGTGGAGCGGCGCTGCCAGGCGGTCCTGGTGCTCGGCACCGACTTCGCGGACACCAACATCCCGGACGAGCTGGCCTTCAACGCCCGGCTCGCCAACGAGTTCGGCGCCGCCGTCCTCCCCGTGGTCGGCGGGCACGCCGAGGACGCCCAGGCCGTGATCGCCGAGGTCCGCAACGCCCACCGCGCGTACACCGACCTCGGCTGCGCGACCCTGGCGATGATCACCAACCGGGTCGCCCCCGGCGCCAAGCAGCGGATCCAGCGCACGCTCACCGAGAAGCTGCCGGTCCCCGCGTACGTGATCCCCGAGGAGCCGGCGCTGGCCGCGCCGACCGTCGCCCAGCTGGTCGAGGCGACCGGGGCCGAGGTGCTGATCGGCGACGCGGCCGGCCTGGCCCGGGACGTCCGCGGCTTCGTCTTCGGCGGCGCCATGCTGCCGACCTTCCTCGACGCGCTGACCGAGGGCGCCCTCGTCGTCACCCCCGGGGACCGGGCCGACCTGGTGATCGGCTCGCTGGCCGCGCACGCCGCCGGCGCCCCGCCGATCGCCGGCGTCCTGCTGACACTCGGCCAGCACCCCGGCCCGAACGTGATGGCGCTGGCCGCCCGGCTCGCCCCGGGCACGCCGGTCGCGGTCGTCCCCGAGGGCAGCTGGCCCACCGCCGCCACCCTCACCCATCTGGAGGGCAAGCTCTCCTCGGCCAGCCCCCGGAAGGCCGAGATAGCCCTCGGGCTCTTCGAACTGCACGTGGACACCGCCGAGTTGACCACCCGGATCGAGGTCGGCCGGTCCGAGCGGGTGACCCCGATGATGTTCGAGCACGAGCTGCTGGAACGGGCCCGCTCGTCGCGCCGGCACGTCGTCCTGCCCGAGGGCACCGAGGAACGGGTGCTGCGCGCCGCCGAGATCCTGCTCCGCCGCAACATCTGCGACCTCACCCTGCTCGGGGACGCGGACGCCGTACGCCGCAAGGCCGCCGCGCTCGGCATCGGCCTGCCCGCGGAGGAGCCGGACGCCGACCGCGCCCAGGTCCGGATCGTCGACCCGGCCACCAGCCCGCTGCGCCGCCAGTTCGCCGAGCTGTACGCCCGCCTGCGCGCGCACAAGGGGATGACCGTCGAGCGGGCGCTGGACGTGGTGACCGACGTCAGCTACTTCGGCACCCTGATGGTCCAGGAGGGCATCGCCGACGGAATGGTCTCGGGCGCGCAGCACTCCACCGCCGCCACCATCCGGCCCGCCTTCGAGGTGATCAAGACCTCGCCGGGCGCGGCCATCGTGTCGAGCGTCTTCTTCATGTGCCTCGCCGACCGGGTGCTGGTCTACGGCGACTGCGCCGTCAACCCCGACCCGGACGCCCGGCAGCTCGCCGACATCGCCATCCAGTCCGCCGCCACCGCCGCCCAGTTCGGCGTCGAGCCGCGGGTCGCGATGCTCTCCTACTCGACCGGCACCTCGGGCTCCGGCGCCGACGTCGACAAGGTCCGCAAGGCCACCGAGATCGTCCGCGAGCTGCGCCCCGACATCCTGGTCGAGGGCCCGATCCAGTACGACGCGGCGGTGGACGCCCACGTGGCGGCCGCCAAGCTGCCCGGCTCGCCGGTGGCCGGCCGGGCCACCGTGCTGATCTTTCCGGACCTCAACACCGGCAACAACACCTACAAGGCGGTCCAGCGCTCGGCCGGCGCGGTGGCGGTCGGCCCGGTCCTCCAGGGCCTGCGCAAGCCCGTCAACGACCTGTCGCGCGGCGCGCTGGTCGAGGACATCGTCAACACGGTCGCGATCACCGCCATCCAGTCCCAGGAGCGCGCCGAAGGAGTGCAGGCATGAGCGAAGGTACGCGGGTCCTGGTCCTGAACGCCGGCTCGTCCTCGGTGAAGTACCAGCTGATCGACATGCTCGACGGCACCCGCCTGGCCTCCGGGCTGGTCGAGCGGATCGGCGAGGCCGGCGGCCGGCTGCTGCACACGCCGCGCGGCGGGGAGCGGCGGGAGGCCGTCCAGGTCTTCGCCGACCACTCCGCCGCCCTGAAGGCCGTCGCCGAGGAGCTGGCCGCCGACGGCGTCGGGCTGGACTCCCCCGAGCTGGCCGCGATCGGCCACCGGGTGGTCCACGGCGGCCTGCGGTTCACCGAGCCGACCGTGATCACCGACGAGGTGCTCCGGGAGATCCGCCGCCTGATCCCCGTCGCCCCGCTGCACAACCCGGCCAACATCACCGGCATCGAGGTGGCCCGCGCGCTGCGCCCGGACCTGCCGCAGGTGGCCGTCTTCGACACCGCCTTCCACGCCTCGATGCCCGAGCACGCGGCCCGGTACGCGGTGGACAAGGCGGTCGCGGACGAGCACCGGGTGCGCCGCTACGGCTTCCACGGCACCTCGCACCAGTACGTCTCGCGGGCCACCGCCCGGCTGCTCGGCAAGGACCCGGCCGAGGTCAACGTGATCGTGCTGCACCTGGGCAACGGCGCCTCGGCCTCCGCGGTGGCCGGCGGCCGGTGCGTGGACACCTCGATGGGCCTCACCCCGCTGGAGGGCCTGGTCATGGGCACTCGTTCGGGTGACATCGACGCGGGCGTGGTGTTCCACCTGCACCGGGTGGGCGGGCTCTCCGTCGACGAGATCGACGACCTGCTCAACCGCCGCAGCGGCCTGCTGGGCCTGTGCGGCGACAACGACATGCGCGAGATCATGCGCCGGGCGGAGGAGGGCGACGCCGACGCCCGGCTGGCCTTCGACGCCTACGTCCACCGGCTGCGCAAGTACATCGGCGGCTACTACGCGATCCTGGGCCGGGTGGACGCGATCGCCTTCACGGCGGGTGTCGGCGAGAACGCGGCGCCGGTGCGGGCGGCGGCCACGGCCGGACTGGAGGCGCTGGGCATCGCGGTGGACCCCGAGCTGAACTCGGTGCGCTCCGGCGAGGCCCGGATCGTCTCCCCCGCCTACTCCCGGGTGGCGGTCGCCGTGGTGCCCACCGACGAGGAACTGGAGATCGCGCGACAGGCCTTCGCCCTGGTGCACCAGCAGTCCGGCCGGTGAAGTCCGGGCAGTGACGCACCGTCGTCTCGCCCCTCGGAATCCTTCGTCGGCGATTCCTCTCGATTCGTGCCGAATGCACCTATAACACGAACGGATAGACTGATCCATATGCGCCGAGCGAAAATTGTCTGCACCCTGGGTCCCGCGACGGACTCCTACGAACAGCTGAAGGCCATCGTCGAGGCGGGCATGAACGTCGCCCGACTGAACATGAGCCACGGCACCCACGCGGACCACGAGGAGCGGTACCGCAAGGTCCGCCAGGTCTCGGAGGACACCGGCAAGGCCATCGGCGTCCTGGCCGACCTCCAGGGTCCCAAGATCCGTCTGGCGACCTTCGCCAACGGTCCGGTGACCGTCGACAACGGCGACGAGTTCACCATCACCACCGAGGACGTCCCCGGTGACCAGCACATCTGCGGCACCACCTACAAGGGCCTGCCCGGCGACGTCAAGCCCGGCGACCCGATCCTGATCAACGACGGCGTCATCGCCCTGGAGGTCGTCAGCGTCGACGGCCCCCGCGTGAAGACCGTCGTCGTCGAGGGCGGCGTGCTCTCGAACAACAAGGGCATCAACCTCCCCGGCGCGGCCGTGAACGTGCCCGCCCTGTCCGAGAAGGACAAGGACGACCTGCGCTTCGCGCTGGCCCTGGGCGTCGACATGGTCGCCCTCTCCTTCGTCCGCAACGCGGCCGACATCAAGGACGTCCACGCGGTCATGGACGAGGTCGGCATCCGCGTGCCGGTCATCGCCAAGATCGAGAAGCCGCAGGCCGTCGAGGCCATGGAGGAGATCGTCCTCGCCTTCGACGCCATCATGGTGGCCCGTGGCGACCTGGCCGTCGAGTACCCGCTGGAGCGGGTGCCGCTGGTCCAGAAGCAGCTGATCACCCTGGCCCGCCGCAACGCGAAGCCGGTCATCGTCGCCACCCAGATGATGGAGTCGATGATCCACGCCTCGCGCCCGACCCGCGCCGAGGTCTCCGACGTCGCCAACGCCATCCTGGACGGCACCGACGCGGTGATGCTCTCCGCCGAGTCCAGCGTCGGCAAGTACCCGGTCGAGACCGTGCGCACCATGAGCCGGATCGCCGAGAAGGCCGAGGAGGAGCTGCTCTCCCAGGGCCTCCAGCCGCTGAACCCAGGCCGCAAGCCGCGCACCCAGGGCGGCTCCATCGCCCGCGCCGCGTGCGAGCTGGGCGACTTCCTCAACGGCAAGGCGCTGGTCGCGTTCACCAAGTCCGGTGACACCGCGCGCCGGCTCTCCCGGTACCGCTCGCCGATCCCGGTGATCGCGTTCACCCCGGACAACGCCACCCGCAACCAGCTCTCGCTGAGCTGGGGCGTCGAGGCGCACGTCACCGAGCAGGTCGGCTCCACCGACGCGATGGTGGCCCAGGTCGACCGCGAGCTGCTGCGCATCGGCGAGCTGAACGAGGGCGACACCGTCATCGTCACCGCCGGCTCCCCGCCCGGCGTCCCCGGCAACACCAACATGGTCCAGGTGCACCACCTGGGCACCCGGAGCGAGTAACCGCCCGCGCCGGAAGACGCCCGTGGGGCGGTCCCTCCTCACCGGAGGGGCCGCCCCACGGGCGTCTGCACGGCCTGGCGCGCCTACTTGTCGCTGTACGGCTCGTCGTCGTTGTACATCTTCATGCCGGGGATCTTGAGCGTGCCGCCGAACTGGCCGGCCTGCTTGGCCGTGACGCCGGTGAGCTCCAGGTCCAGCGGGATCGGGATCGCACCGATCAGGTCGTAGAGCCAGCGCGGCAGGGTGTCCGGCGTGAGGGTGATCTCGCCCAGGTCGATCGGGACCGGCAGGCCGAGCACCTTCGAGAGGTGGCCGGAGAGCCGCTCCACGTACATCGTGACCTGGCCGTTGCGCATCGTCGAGGTCGAGCCCGGGGCGCCCTTGACGTGGAAGGTCTTGCCGTTGCCCTCCAGTGTCGACATGTCGAGGTTCTCGATGTCGACGCTGTTGACCACGAACTTCAGCACCCGCTTGGTGCCGGTGGGCGTCCGCACGTCGTAGACGCCGTGGAAGGCCGCGCCGTGCAGGCCGAGGCGGCTGCTCTTCAGCGTCCAGTTCTGCTCCGGGACGACGTGCCCGGGCGCGGCCGCCCCGGCGGTCAGACCGCGGGCGTCCACGTCGCAGTTCGGGTTGGCGGTCGGCGTGCCGGTGGCCGACGGGGTCGCGGTGGCGCCCGCGGACGGCGTCGCCTTCGGGGTCGCCCTGCCGCCGCTGGACGCCTTCGGGGAGGGCGTCGTCTGCCCGGTCCCCGCGCTCTGTGCGGTCCCCGTGGGCTGCGCGGCCGTGGTGGCTCCCGGCGCGGGGGCCTGCGGCGCGGCCGTGGTCTGTGCCGGCTGCGTCTGGACGGCCTGCAGGGCCGGGGCCTGCGGCGCGGCCGCACGGGCGCCGGCGGCGGCCGACGGCGCGGCCGAGGCGCTCGGGCTCGCCGAGGCGCTCGGCGAAGCACTCGGGTGGATCAGGTTGGTGACGCCGCCGATCAGGTCGTCGATGAGCCCGGCCTGCACCACGCCCCCCTGGCCGCCGGTGGCGCCGGAGCGGACGGCGGGCGGCTGGGTCGCGGCACCGGTCGGCTTCACCGGCGCGGTCGTCGCGGCCGGGGCGGCGGGCGTCGTCGGGGCGGGCGCCGTCGGAGCGGCCGTCGGCGCACCGGCCGTCGGCGCACCGGTCGGTGCGGTCGTGGGCGCGGTCGTGGGCGCGGTCGTGGCGGCCCCGGTGGGCGCCGTGGACGGGCCGGGCGGCGGGGTCAGCTCGCTCTTGGGAACGGGCGTCTCCTCCACCGGCGTCACGTCCGGGACGGACTCGGGCGCGGAGGCGCACGGCTTGCCCGCGGCGGGCTCGGCTATCGCCGGGTTCGGCGTGTAGGCGGCGGCCATCAGCAGCGCGGTCGGCACCGCGGCCATCGCCAGCGCGCGTCCTCTCAGCCGGACCCGGACGGGCGTCCGGGGTGCCGCGTGCCGGCCGGAGCGCTGCTCCGGCAGGACGGGCCGGCCCTGCTGGTCCTGCGAGGTCACCGTGCCTCCTCGGGGCCGCCGGCCTGCTGCGGGAGGGTGGCGTCGGCGGCCGGAGCCTTGTCCAGGACCGGCGGCTGAGCCTGGCCGGGGACGGCGGGCAGCGGAGCCGTGGCGGCCTCGGCGGCGGGGGCGGCGACGGCCTCGGCAGTGGCCTCGGCGGCGGCGGGAGCGGCGACGGCCTCGGCGGTGGCGACGGCCTCCTCGGGCGGGTTCGGCGCCCAGGCGAGCATCAGCCCGCCGCCGATCAGGCCCGGCAGCAGCGCCGTGCCGAAGCCGGACAGGTTGGAGACCGGGATCGAGACCAGCGTCAGCAGCATGGTGGCGACGCCCGCGAAGAAGCGGACGGCCGGCTGGAACCAGGCGGTCAGGCCCAGCACGATCAGCAGGATCCCGATGATCAGTGACCCGGCACCGGCCGTCGTCGCCATGGTGACCGTCATGCCGTTCAACGACAGCTTGGCGTAAGGGAAGTACATGATCGGGACGCCGGCGATCATGGCCATCAGGCCGCCCCAGAACGGGCGGGACCGACGGAAGTGACGGAACACCCGAAGCACCCAGTGGACGGTGTTCTCGTGCTCGGCGGGCCGCAGCTCGGCAAGGGCGCTGGACACGGTGCAGCTCCTCGATGGTGTGAACGAGGGGAAAAACGGGAGGGGGAGGGCCGGGGGCGGCGCATTCGCCGTCCCCGACCCCCCGGGTGCCGCGGTCGGCGGCGGGTCCGCGGACCCGCCGCCGGTCAACGGCCTAGTAGCACTCGTGCCCGCCGTCGGTGTGCAGCTGGAGCTTCAGGCCCTGGAGCTTGAAGGTGCCGGCCGAGGTGGCCCACGCGGTCTGCTTGACGTCGGTCAGGTCGGCCTTGTCGGCAGCCTGGGCGAAGCCGACGCCGCCCGAGGGCAGGCCGGTGCCGAGCTTGGACTTCCAGCCCTGGGTGGCGGTGCCCTTCAGGGTGGAGGCGTCCTGGCCGATGTTGATGTTGGTGAAGGTGGCGTCCGCGCTCAGCTGGTCGAGGTCGATCAGCAGGTTCTTCGCGGAGACCTGCTTCGCGACGTCGTCGCTCTGGCCGGCCTCGAGGCGCAGGGTGATCTTGGGCAGCTTCCACGGCAGGCCGGGGATGATGTTCGGGTCGGTCACCACCGACTGGCAGAGACCCTTGATCGTGGCGTCGTCGAACGCCGAGACGGCGACCGGGTGCGGCGTGCCGTTGGTCTCGGCGTCGAGCGAGCCGAACTGCGCGAAGTTCGTGCCGTGCAGCTCCTGCGCGGTGACCTTGAAGTTCTGGCCGGAGACGCTGAACGAAGCCGCCAGCGCGTTGTTGGCCATCGCGACGCCGACCGCGGCGGTGGCGGCGATGCCCGGCACCATCACGAGGGCGAAGCGCTTCCAGCGGGTCTTGCCGTAGGTCTGGGACATGCGAGTCCTCCTTCTAGGACGTACATCTCCGGCGCCCGGCGGTGCGTCCCGCACCGGTGGGGGCCTGGGATGGGAGAGAGCTACGTCCTCGGTAGCGGAGAGCGCCTTGGGCGTCGTCGGACGCGGGAGCGGCCGGCACACAGCGGCACTCCCGTCCCTTCACCGGCCACCCTTGCGGGGCGGCGGACAGGACCGACGACATCGGCGATCACCCCCGAGCGACAACCAGCGACCGCGCGGGCCGCGCGGCCGGATCGAAGGACAGGAACCGCCGTGGGACCGCGGATACCCCCCTGCCCTCCCTGCCGCCGGCCAGGGCCGACGGCTCACCCGGTGGGGATCCCTCGCTCCGTCGCGCCGACCGGCTGTCGGCGGGGTGGAGTCTGGGACCGGGCGTCGCCGATGCTGCTTGAATCCCGGGCGAAGCACAAGGGGTTCATTACTGACGGGTAATCCAACATCCAGTGCCGACGATCATGAAAATTTCCGCTCGTGCACCCTGAGTGACGAATTGAAGGAATCGTGACGGCGAAATCCGCCGGAAACAACAACGAAACACCCGTGGGTGGTCACGCGAAGTGACCACCCACGGGCGTTGTCAAGATTTGGTAAACCTCTGACGCGATGACCGGATTGTCGCCAAATCTCCAGCGACACCGCAGGTCACCCGCCGTGCCAGTACGGACCGGCGAAGCGGTTACGGACCGTGATCCGAAACCGGTCCGCTCCGGGCCGGAAGCCCGAAACCGGCTCAGAACAGGACGCGGGCCAGCGCGGTGCGCGCCGCCGTCACCCTCGGGTCGTCCGCGCCGATCACCTCGAACAGCTCCAGCAGCCGGAGCCGGGCGGTGTCGCGGTCCTCGCCGAAGGTCCGTCCGACGGTGTCCACCAGACGCCCGAAGGCGTCCTCGACGTGCCCGCCGACCAGGTCCAGGTCGGCCGCCTGGAGCTGGATCGCGACGTCCTTCGGGCTCGCCGCGGCCGCGGCCCGGACGGCCTGCAGGTCCAGCCCCTCCACCCGGCGCAGCAGCTGCGCCTGGGCCAGGCCGAGCCGGGCCTCGGTGTTGCCCGGCTGGTCGGCCAGCACGTTCTGGTAGGCCTGGATCGCGCCGCCGAGGTCCCCCCGGTCGAGCGCCTCGTGCGCGGCCGCCAGCGCCGGGTCCTCCGGCACGTACGGCGCGGCCTCGCCCGGCTCCCCGGCCGGCGCGCCGGCGCCGCCGGCCACGCCGAAGCGCTGCTCGGCGACCAGGATCAGCTGGTCCAGCACCTTGCGGACGTTGGCCTCGCTCTCGGCGCCCTGGAACAGCGGCACCAGCTGGCCGGCCACCACGGCCATCACGGCCGGGATGCCCTGGATGCCGAACTGCTGCGCGATCAGCTGGTTGGCCTCGACGTCGATCTTGGCGAGCACGATCCGGCCGGCGTACTCCTCGGCCAGGCGCTCCAGGATCGGGCTGAGCTGCTTGCAGGGCCCGCACCACTCGGCCCAGAAGTCGATGACCACCGGCACTTCGGTGGAACGCTGGACGACCTCGGTCTCGAAGGTGTCCTCGGTGACGTCGATGACGAGCTCGTACGGGGCCTGGGGGGCCGCCACACCGGACGCTTCGGCGGCGGCCGCCTGACGGGCCCGCTCGGCCCGGGCCTGCTCGGCCTTCTGGGCAGCCTCGCCGGCTGCCTTCACTGCGGCGAGGTCGACCGCACCGCGCAGGGCGGAGCTGTTGAGACGCGAATTCCGTGGCTGCATGGCACTATCCTCCCCCGTCCGCGCCGCCGACGGGCACCAACCTCGGGGAAAGTCGCCCCGCGCGGGCTGCGCGGCACCCGATCCCCGGGCGGACGGCCCGTCCCCCGGTAGCCTGAACCGTTCGGCGCGGATCCCCACCCGCGCCCGCGCCGCCCCGTCCCACGGGTCACGGCGCCTGGTCGTCACTGCTTTCGCTACGAGTCGTAGCGTAACTGGACCGAGGCCCCCTGTCGCAACCCCATCCGGCGTTCCCGGGACGTGAGCTGCCCCACTTTCCCGGGCGGCCTGGCTGACCAGGACGGCGGGGAGTCGCTACCGTTACCGGTCCCACCCATGTTACTTACCAGTAAACCGCAAGGAGACCCGGTGTCGGCCCCCCAGCCCCCCGTGACCCCGGCGCACCCGGACCTCCGGGAAGACCCCCCACAGGCCCCGGAGGGCACCGACGGCACCACCATCCGGGCCAAGGGCAGACCGCGCAGCGCCGCCGCCGACCTCGCCATCCTGGACGCCACCCGCGAGGCCCTCGCCGAGCTCGGCTGGGGCGGGCTGACCATGGGCCACGTGGCCACCCGCGCCAAGGTCGCCAAGACCACCCTGTACCGCCGCTGGCCGTCCAAGAACGAGCTGGTGGTGGACGCCGTCGCCAGCCTCTTCGACGAGCTGGTGATGCCCGACCTCGGCAGCCTGCGGGCCGACATCGAGGCGGTGGTCGCCCAGTTCGCCGACCTGCTGGCCCGGCCGGAGACCCAGGCCGCGCTGCTCGCACTGTTCGCCGAGGGCACCCGCGACCGTCAGCTGAGGCGGCGGATCCGGGAGGCGATCGTCGACCCGCAGAAGCGGCTCGTCCGGCAGGGCCGGGCGGCCGCGCAGGCACGCGGCGAGCTCGCCCCGGACGCCGACGAGGTGACCGCCGGCGAGGAGATCGACATCATCTTCGACACCATCGCCGGGACGGTCGAGCACCGGGTGCTGGTCAGCGGCGAGCCGATCACCGCCGACTGGACCCGGCGCTTCACCAACCTGCTGCTCGGGCCGTTCCCGAGCCTGCTGGCGGGCTGAGCACGCGCCTGCCCCGGGCCCGCGGCGGACAGCACGCAGCCGCCCCGCACGTCGGTACGTGCGGGGCGGCTCCCGTGTGCCGGGAGGGCCTCAGACGGGAAGGCCTCAGAAGCGGGCCGTCTCCCGGTAGATCCCCCACTCCTCGCGCAGGGCGTTGCAGATCTCGCCCAGGGTGGCCTCGGCCCGCACCGCGTCCAGCATCGGCGGGATCATCGACTCGCCCGAGCGCGCGGCCGCCAGCATGGCCTCCAGGCCGGCGCGCACCGCCGCCTCGTCCCGGCCGGCCTTCCGCTCGGCCAGCACGCGCACCTGCTCGCGCTCGACCTCGTGGCTGACCCGCAGGATCTCCAGCTCGGGGGTGACGCTGCGCGGGTGGCAGTTGACGCCGACGACCCGCTTCTCGCCCTTCTCCACCGACTGCTGGTACTGGAAGGCCGCCTCGGCGATCTCCCCGGTGAACCAGCCGTCCTCGATCCCGCGCAGGATGCCGGAGGTGATCGGGCCGATCTCGTGGTCCTCTCGGCCCTTGTCCAGGATCCGCTCGAAGATCGCCTCGGCCTGCTCCTCGATCCGGTCGGTGAGCGCCTCGACGTACCAGGAGCCGCCCAGCGGGTCCGCGACGTTGGTGACGCCGGTCTCCTCCATCAGCACCTGCTGGGTGCGCAGGGCGATCTCGGCGGCCTGCTCGGACGGCAGCGCGAGCGTCTCGTCCAGGGCGTTGGTGTGCAGCGAGTTGGTGCCGCCGAGCACCGCGGACAGCGCCTCGACGGCGGTGCGGACCACGTTGTTGTACGGCTGCTGCGCGGTCAGCGAGACGCCCGCGGTCTGGGTGTGGAACCGCAGCCACTGCGCCTTGTCGGTCTTGGCGCCGAAGCGGTCGCGCATCCAGCGGGCCCAGATCCGGCGGGCGGCGCGGAACTTGGCGATCTCCTCGAAGAAGTCCAGGTGCGCGTCGAAGAAGAAGGAGAGGCCGGGCGCGAAGACGTCCACGTCCAGACCGCGGGAGAGGCCGAGCTCCACGTAGGCGAAGCCGTCCGCCAGCGTGTACGCCAGCTCCTGCGCGGCCGTCGCCCCGGCCTCGCGGATGTGGTAGCCGGAGACGGAGAGCGGCTTGTACGCCGGGATGCCCTCGGCGCAGTACGCCATCAGGTCGCCGATCAGGCGCAGGTGCGGCTCGGGGGCGAAGAGCCACTCCTTCTGGGCGATGTACTCCTTGAAGATGTCCGTCTGCAGGGTGCCGTTGAGCACCGCCGGGTCGACGCCCTGGCGCTCGGCGGCGACCAGGTACATGCAGAAGATCGGGACGGCCGGGCCGCTGATCGTCATCGAGGTGGTGACCTCGCCGAGCGGGATGCCCTTGAACAGGACCTCCATGTCGGCGGCCGAGTCGATGGCCACGCCGCAGTGGCCGACCTCGCCGAGCGACTTGGCGTCGTCGGAGTCGTAGCCCATCAGGGTCGGCATGTCGAAGGCGACCGAGAGGCCGCCGCCGCCCGCCTCCAGGATCATCCGGTAGCGCTCGTTGGTCTGCTCCGCGTTGCCGAAGCCGGCGAACTGGCGGATGGTCCACGTGCGGCCGCGGTAGCCGGTGGCGTGCAGACCGCGGGTGTACGGGTACTCGCCCGGCCAGCCGATCCGCTCGAAGCCCTCGACGGGCTGCCCGGCGGGCGGGCCGTAGACCGGCTCGACCTCGTCGCCGGAGAGGGTGGTGAAGTCCGCGTCCCGCTTGCGGGCGCTGTCGTACCGCTGCTGCCAGCGCTGCCGCCCGCGCTCGATCTCCTCGGCGTCCATGGCCAAGAACTCCGCTCCGTACGGCCGCCACGGCATCGGGGCGGCACAGCTATTAGGACGTCCTACTAATTTACTCGGACGTCCTAGTACTTGTCGATGGAGACGGTACGCGCAGGTCGGGCCGCAGGGGCGGGGCGAAACGCCGAGCGCCCGTCCCCGGAATCGGAGACGGGCGCTCGCACGGGCCGGTGCGGTCAGACGCCGGCGGTCTGCCGGGCGGCGCCGCCGGCCGGGAGCTGCTCGGCGGCCTCGCGGACCACCCGGCGCTCGGCGACGAAGGAGGCGAACGGGATGCAGCCGGCGGCCAGCGTCAGGATCATCCGGCCGAGCGGCCACTTGAGCTTCTGGCCGAGCAGGAAGGTGACCACGAAGTACCCGATGTACAGGTAGCCGTGCAGCATCGCGACGTAGGTGGTGACGTCCTCGGCGGTGTCGAAGCCGTACTTCGCGACCATGAAGCCGCAGAACACCAGCAGCGCCACACCGGTCGCAATGGCCAGGGCCCGGTACCAGCCCAGCAGGGGGTTCGCCTTCATACTCTTCATCGCCTCGCTCGGCAGGGATCGGCCGGCACGCCCCGATCCGCGCACCGCTCCCACGAGGGTAGCCGCCGCTTACGGGTGCGCCGCGCAGCGCCCTGCCCGGCCACGGGCGCGCCCTACCCGGCGGGGGCCGCGTCCGGCCCGGTGAAGTCGCCGGCCGCCACCCGCAGCGGGCGGAGCAGTTCGAAGACCTGGCGGCACTGCGCGGCGTCGTACTCCTCCAGGCCGAACTCCATCGCCATCAGCTCCCGGGTGGCCTCCTCCACCACCTCGCGGCCGCGGCCGGTGATCGAGGCGAGCACCCCCCGGCCGTCCAGCGGGTTGGGCCGACGGGCGACCAGGCCGGCCCGCTCCAGGCGGTCGACGGTGTTGGTCACGCTGGTCGGGTGGACCATCAGCCGCTCGCCGATCTTGGAGAGCGAGAGCTCACCGGTCCGGCTGAAGGTGAGCAGCACCAGCGCCTCGTAGCGGGCGAAGGTCAGGCCGTACGGCTTGAGCACCGTGTCCACCCGCGAGAGCAGGATCTGGTGGGCGCGCATGATCGAGGTGATCGCCGCCATCGAGGGGGCTCCGCCCCAACGACGGGTCCAGAGCTCGTCGGCGCGGGCGATCGGGTCGAAGTCGAGTGCGAGGGGCTTGGCCACCTCCTAACCGTACCGGCGGTCGGGAACGCCGCTATCAGGCGTCCTGATGGTGGACAAGCGCAACACGTGGCGGGATCCCGCCAGCGGGGCGGCCAGGTCCGTACCAGGACATTGCCGGGATGTGAACGGAAGCCAACCCCACGCACCCCACGGGTCGTTGACCACCGACCAGGCGTTCGGCCCGCTATCAGGCCTCGGTTCGGGCGGTAACCCGCTGAAAGACGGGGTGATTCGCCCCTTTCGTCACTCTGTTCACAATCCGCCGGGCTGGCGAGACCTGGCCAATTGGTGAACCAGACCTGTCATTTCACTTGTTGGATTGTCATGCTTTCGGCCAGCCCCGTCCGGCAGCCACCGCCCCACTCACCGGTGGCCCGCCGCTCGACCGCACGGAGCAGCCCGTCAGCGCCCGTTCCGCCCCTCAGGTGCCAACCCCGGCACCCCGGGACGAGGCGCGACCGCGCACACGCGGTTTTCCGGAAGGACCTGTACGTGAAGCGAAAGCTCGCAGCCGGCGCCGTACTCTCCGCCACCGCACTCCTCACCGGCGTCATCCAGGTGAGCACCGCCGCCCAGGCGACCCCCGCCCCCTCGGCCCAGGCCCAGGCGTCGCAGCAGCGCGAGGCCGTCCTCGCCGTGGCGAAGGGTCAGGCCGACCCGCTGGCCAAGGCGCTGGCGCTCGGCGGCCAGGAGAAGCTGGTCGCCAAGGACGCCGTGGTGGACGCCAACGGCACCCGTCACCTCCGCTTCGAGCGCACCTTCGCCGGCCTGCCCGTCCTCGGCGGCGACCTGGTGGTCCACCAGGCCGCCGACGGTGCGGTCAAGGCCGTGGACAAGGCCGTCGGCGCGACCATCTCCGTGCCCAGCCTCACCCCGTCGATCCCCGCCGACAAGGCGGCCGCGCAGGCCTCCGGCGCCGTGCAGGCCACCGTCGGCATCACCGCCGACAAGGACGAGTCGCCGCTGAAGGAGGTCCACCAGGCCGGCGCCGCCGAGCTGGTGGTCTGGGCCGCGGACGGCAACCCGCGCCTGGCGTACCGCACGACCGTCGAGGGCGTCCGCGCCGACGGCACCCCGAGCAGCCAGCTGCTCGTCACCGACGCCGCCAGCGGCGAGGTGCTCTCCACCCACGAGCAGGTCCAGACCGCGGCCGGCACCGGCAACGGCGTCTTCGTCGGCAACGTCCCGCTGACCACCACGCTCAGCGGCTCGACCTACCAGCTGAAGGACGCCTCCCGCGGCGGCCAGTCCACCGTCGACTACAAGGGCCGCACCTCCGGGTCGGGCACCCTGTACACCGACGCCGACAACGCCTGGGGCACCGGCACCGTCTCCAGCGGCCAGTCCGCCGCCGTGGACGCGCAGTACGGCGCGGCGGCCACCTGGGACTTCTACAAGAACACCTTCGGCCGCAACGGCATCAAGAACAACGGCGTCGGCGCCACCAGCCGGGTCCACTACGGCAAGAACTACGTCAACGCCTTCTGGAGCGACTCCTGCTTCTGCATGTCGTACGGTGACGGCGCCGGCAACACCCACCCGCTGACCGAGATCGACGTGGCGGGCCACGAGATGACCCACGGCGTCACCTCGGCCACCGCGGGCCTCAACTACTCGGGCGAGTCCGGCGGTCTCAACGAGGCCACCTCGGACATCTTCGGCACCATGGTCGAGTTCTACGCCAACCTGGCCACCGACAAGCCGGACTACCTGATCGGCGAGGAGATCGACCTCAACGGCGACGGCACCCCGCTGCGCTACATGGACAAGCCCTCCAAGGACGGCGGCTCGGCCGACTCGTGGTCCTCCGGCGTGGGCAACCTGGACGTCCACTACTCCTCGGGTGTGGCCAACCACTTCTTCTACCTGCTGGCCGAGGGCAGCGGCGCCAAGACCATCAACGGCGTCAGCTACAACAGCCCGACCTCCAACGGCTCCACCCTCACCGGCATCGGCCGGGACAAGGCCGCGGCCATCTGGTACCGCGCCCTGACCGTCTACTGGACCTCCACCACCAACTACAAGGGCGCCCGCACCGGCACCCTGAGCGCGGCGGCGGACCTCTACGGCGCGGGCAGCGCCGAGTACAACGCGGTGGCGGCCGCGTGGAGCGGCGTCAACGTCAACTGACGTGACCCGCCGGGGGCCTGATGGCCCCGCGAGCGCCCGGGGCCCTCACTGGGAGGGGAGGCCCCGGGCGCTCGCGCGTCCGCGGGCCCCCGATGCCCTCGCCCGGGCCCGCGTAGCAAGGGCCGCCGGGCCGGGCAAGGCCGGCCGCTGGCGGGATCCCGCCAGCGGGGCGAAACGCCCGAACCGGGCATCCGCCGCACCCGGACCACCCGTACCGGCGACTGGCGAGACCTGGCCAATCCCCGGCGGCGCCCTGTCCTTCCCCCTGTCGGGTTGTCATGCTTGCGTCCAAGCCCCGTTCGACGGCCGTCGCCCCCACCCACCGACCAGCCGTCCTGGACCGCACGGGAGCAAGCACGTCAGCGCCCTACCGCCCCAAGGCGCCACCCCCGGCGCCCCGGTATGCGGCGTGACCGCGCACACGCGGTTTCGTGGAAGGAACCCCGTACGTGAAGCGAAAGCTGACAGCCGGCGCCGTACTCTCCGCCACCGCCCTGCTGGCCGGCGCCATCCAGGTCGCCGCGGCCCCCGCCCAGGCCTCCGCGCCCTCCGTCGCCCAGCAGCGCGACGCCCTGATCGCCCTGGCCGGCGGCGAGGCCGCCCCGGTGGCGCAGTCGCTCGCGCTCGGCGGCCAGGAGCGGCTCGTCGTCAAGGACGCGGTGCTGGACGCCAACGGCGACCGCCACCTGCGCTACGAGCGGACGCTCGGCGGCCTGCCGGTGATCGGCGGTGACCTGGTGGTGCACCAGAAGTCCAACGGCTCGATCACCTCGGTGGACCGCGCCTTCACCGGGCAGCTGTCGCTGCCCAGCCTCACCCCGGCGCTCTCCGCCGACAAGGCCTCCGCCCAGGCGCTCGGCGCGGTCCGGGCCACCGTCGGCATCGCGGCGGACAAGGACGAGGCGGCGATCAGCCGGGTCGACGGCGCGGGCGCGGCCACCCTGGTGGTCTGGGCCGCCGACGGCAGCCCGCGGCTGGCGTACCAGACGGTGGTGCAGGGCCAGCGGGCCGACGGCACCCCGAGCAGCCAGCGGCTGGTCACCGACGCGGCCACCGGCGAGGTGCTCTCCACCCACGAGGAGTTCCAGACCGCGACCGGGAGCGGCAAGGGCGTCAACGTCGGCTCGGTCACCCTGACCACCACCCAGAGCGGCTCGACCTACCAGCTCAAGGACGGCTCGCGGGGCAACCAGTGGACCGGCAACGCCGCGTCCTCGAACGCGCTGTACACCGACGCGGACAACGTCTGGGGCAACGGCCTCGCCTCCAACACCCAGTCCGCCGCCGTGGACGCGCAGTTCGGCGCCGGTGCGACCTGGGACTACTACAAGAACACCTTCGGCCGCAGCGGCATCAAGAACAACGGCGTCGGCGCGAGCAGCCGGGTCCACTACGGCTCCAACTACGTCAACGCGTTCTGGAACGACTCCTGCTTCTGCATGACCTACGGCGACGGCTCCGGCAACACCCACCCGCTGACCGCGATCGACGTGGCGGGCCACGAGATGACCCACGGCGTCACCTCCGCCACCGCCGGCCTGGTCTACTCCGGCGAGTCCGGCGGTCTCAACGAGGCCACCTCGGACATCTTCGGCACCATGGTCGAGTGGTACGCCAACCTGCCGGTGGACGTGCCCGACTACCTGATCGGCGAGAAGCTCAACATCAACGGCAACGGCACCCCGCTGCGCTACATGGACAAGCCCTCCAAGGACGGCGCGTCCAAGGACTCCTGGTACTCCGGGGTCGGCAACGTGGACGTCCACTACTCCTCGGGCGTGGCCAACCACTTCTTCTACCTGCTGGCCGAGGGCAGCGGCGCCAAGACCATCAACGGCGTCAGCTACAACAGCCCGACCTCCAACGGCTCCACGGTCACCGGCATCGGCCGGAACAAGGCGGCCGCGATCTGGTACCGCGCCCTGACCGTCTACTTCACCTCGACCACCAACTACAAGGCCGCGCGCACCGCGACCCTGAAGGCGGCCTCCGACCTGTACGGCGCCACCAGCACCGAGTACAAGACGGTGGCCGCGGCCTGGAGCGCGGTCAACGTCAACTAGCCCCGGCGGACCACCCCTGGAAAAGACGGCAGGCTGCCGGGGCCCTCTGGGAGAGGAGGCCCCGGCAGCCTGTCGGCCGTCCGGCGGTCCGGCGGTCCGGGCCGCGGGTCAGGCGGCGGCGGGCTCGCGGGCCGGGGCCGCCACGCCGAGCTCCTCCTTCTTGAGGAGACGCTCGGCGAAGAACCCGCCGGTGGGCAGCACCGAGAGGACGAAGAGCAGGGCGCCGCGCTTCACGTCCCACTTCTGCGCCTGCCAGGCCATGATCCAGAACACCACGTAGAGGATGAACAGGATCCCGTGGACCATGCCCATCACCGGGACCGCGTCGAAGCTGGTGGTGCGCTTGAGCACGGAACAGACCAGGAGCAGGAGGAAGGAGAGGCCCTCGGGGGCGGAGACCAGGCGCAGGCGGTGGACGGCACTGCTGTTCACGATGGCGTACCTCATACCGGAGTCGAAGATCGCTTGTGAACCGGCTCACAAGCATCCCCGCCATTATCACCGAGCACATGTCCGAGCCCCCGGCCGGGGTGCTCCCCCGTGCCGGACGTCACACCCCGGACGTCACGGCCCACGGCCTCACGGCCCCCTGCGCCACGGCCCCGGATGTCACAGCCCTGCAGCAGATCGCCCCCGGTCGCGGCGCCGGGCCGGCCGGCGCCCCTATCCTGCTGCCGCGCCCCGGCGATCCGGGAGCCGTCCGCATCGCAGCACCACGGGGGTACCACCGATGTTCAAGCTGGACTGGGACCGAAGGACCTGCGCCCGGCGCGGGCACGTCACCTACGCGCCGGCCGAGCCCGAGCTGAACCGCCGCCTGCACGCGGCGACCGCACTCGGCGACGCCTGGCGCTGCCTGCGCTGCGGCGACTTCGCGCTCGGCGCCCCGCACGGCTCCGGGCCGGCCGAGGAGGCGCCACTGGTGCCGCGCGGCAAGGCCCTGCGGGACCTCTTCATCCTCCGCTTCCTGGCCGTCGAACGGCTGCTGCGCGGGCTGCTGATCGTCGTGGTGGCCTGGGGCGTCTGGAAGTTCTCCAACAGCCAGGACGCGGTGCGCCGGGTCTTCGACGAGAACCTGACGGTGTTCCGGCCGGTGACCGAGCACTTCCACTGGGACCTCGAACACTCACCGATAGCCGACACCATCCGCAAGACCTTCGACTACAAGCACAGCACCCTGCTGATCGTCGCGGGCGCGCTCCTGGTCTACGCGCTGATCGAGATCGTCGAGGCGTACGGCCTCTGGCTCGGCAGGCGCTGGGCCGAGTACCTCACGGTGGTGGCCACCGCGGCCTTCCTCCCGCTGGAGGCGTACGAGCTGACCGAGCACGTCAGCGCCCTGAAGATCGGCACCCTGGTGCTGAACATCGTCGCCGTGCTCTGGATCCTGCTCTCCAAGCGTCTGTTCGGCCTGCGCGGCGGCGTGGTGGCCTTCGAGGCCGAACGCCACTCGGCCTCGCTGCTGGAGGTGGAGCTGGCCGCCGGGGCGGTCCCGCACGGTGCGCACACCTGAGCCCGATCCGGGCATTTGTCGCAGAGCGGTACCAGAACGCCGCCTCCCTCTCCCCGGCGGCCGCCCGATGCGGCTACATTGCGGCGGTGGCACAGTTTCGACTCCAGGGGTCCAAGACGCTCGCCGTCGACATGACGGGCGACGGCGTGAAAGCCAGAAACGGCTCGATGGTCGCGTACAGCGGCCAGATGAGCTTCAAGAAGCTCAGCGGCGGTGGTGACGGCCTGCGCGGCATGGTCACGCGCAGGCTGACCGGCGAGCAGATGACGGTCATGGAGGTGAAGGGGCAGGGCACCTGCTACTTCGCCGACAAGGCCACCGAGATCAACCTCGTCCGGTTGAACGGCGAGACGCTCTACGTCGAGTCGGACAACCTGCTCTGCACCGAGGGCACGCTGCGCACCGGCACCACCTTCACCGGTCTGAACGGCATCTCGTCCGGCAACGGCCTGTTCACCACCAAGGTCGAGGGCAGCGGCTGGGCCGCCGTCACCTCCAAGGGGCCGGCGATCATCCTGCGGGTCACCCAGGGCATGCCGCTGCGGGTGGACCCGGGGGCGTACGTGGCGCACACCGGCAATCTGAGCCGCAGCCTCAAGTCGGGGGCCGGCTGGACGACGTTCATCGGCGAGGGCGGCGGTGAGGCCGTCCAGGTGGAGTTCACCGGCGAGGGCCTGGTGTACGTGCAGCCGTCCGAGAAGCTGACCGTCGGGGGCGACGTCTGATGCCGTTCACCAGGATCAACAACAAGATGATCGAGGCCCGGGTCGTCCCCGGGCAGCGGCTGTTCAGCCAGCGCGGCGCGATGCTCGCGTACACCGGCGAGGTCCGGTTCACGCCGAACATCACCGGCGGGCAGGGCGGGGTCATGTCGATGATCGGCCGCCGGGTGGCCAACGAGGACACCCCGCTGATGACGGTCGAGGGCCAGGGCACCGTGATGTTCGGCCACGGCGGCCACCACGTGCACGTGATCGAGCTGGCCGGCGACACCCTGTACGTCGAGGCGGACCGGCTGCTGGCCTTCGACGGCTCGCTCCAGCAGTCCACCATGTTCATGGGCTCGCAGGGCGGTGTGATGGGCATGGTCCGCGGCCAGGTGACCGGCCAGGGCCTGTTCACCACCAAGCTGGACGGCCACGGTTCGGTCGCGGTGATGGCCCACGGCGGCGTCTTCGAGCTGCCCATCACCCCGCACCAGCCGGTGCACGTCGACCCCCAGGCCTACGTCGCGCACCGCGGCCAGGTCCAGAACAAGCTGTCCACCGCGCTGGGGTGGCGCGACATGATCGGACGCGGCTCCGGCGAGGCGTTCCAGCTGGAGCTGTCCGGCAACGGCACCGTGTTCGTGCAGGCGAGCGAGGAGAAGCTCTGATGTCCTACCCGCCGCAGCCCCCGTACGGGCAGCCGAACGACCCGTACGGCCAGCAGCAGCCGTACGGCCAGCCGTCGCCGTACAACCAGCCCACCCAGCCCGGCTTCCCGGCCGCCCCGCCGCCGCCCGGCTACGGCCCGCCGCCCGGCCAGGGCTACCCGCCGCCGCCTCACGGCCACCCCCAGCAGGGCCATCCCCAGCAGGGCTACCCGGCGCAGCCGCCGCAGCAGTACGCCCAGGAGCAGTTCGGCGGCGCCCAGGCCCCGCTCCCCAAGGCGCAGGACGGCTCCGGCCCGGTGGTGCACGACGCGCACAGCCTGCCGGTCAACGACAACGTCAACCCGTACGCCTTCTCGGTGGACCTGAACGGGTCGTACTTCCTGCAGAAGGGCAAGATGATCGCCTACTACGGCGACATCTCCTTCAAGGGCGTCGGCGCCGGCGCGATCGACCGGATGCTCGGCCAGCACTTCAACTCGCCGATGCACGCGGCGGACTGGGTGGTCGCCGAGGGCCGGGGCAAGCTGCTGCTGGCCGACCGGGCGTTCGACCTCAACTCCTACGACCTGGAGGAGGGGAACCTGACCGTCCGTTCGGGCAACCTGCTGGCGTACGAGCCGACGCTGCGGCTCAAGCAGTCGATCATCCCCGGCTTCCTGACCCTGATCGGCACCGGCAAGTTCGTGGCCGCCTCCAACGGCCCGGTGCACTTCGTCGAGCCGCCGATCCGGGTCGACCCGCAGGCACTGGTCGGCTGGGCCGACTGCCCGGCGCCGTGCCACCACTACGACCACGACTACATGCACGGGGTGATCGGCGGCATCCGCCGGCTGACCGGGCTGGGCGGGGCGTCCGGCGAGGAGCACCAGTTCGAGTTCATCGGTGCCGGCCAGGTGCTGCTGCAGTCGACCGAGGTCCTGATGGCCGAGCGCGCGGTCGGCCAGGTGCACGCCGAGGCGGGCGTGCCGATGGGCGGGGTGCCGTCGCAGCACGCGTCCGGCCACGGCAGCCAGCTGCCCAACGTCAACGTGCCGGGTCTCGGTAACCTGGGCGACCTCGGACGGCGCTTCGGGCTGTGAACCTCCACCGGCCCGCGGGTCCGTCCAGGTCCGTGGCCCCCACGGGTCCGCGGGTCTCCACGGGTCCGCGGGCCGGACGAGCCGGTAGGGCCGGTGGGGCCGGACAGCCCCGGACGGACCCGGCAAGTTGTACAAGATTTAACTAAATGCGGTATGCTGTCCCCCATGGATACGCACACAGCCGACGCCGCGGACGTCTCCCCACCGGGCCCCGAGGAGGAGACTCCCTGGCTGACCGCCACGGAGCAGCGGCTGTGGCGCGCCCACCTGGAGGTCGCCAAGCTGCTCGACTACCAGCTCGGCCGCGAACTCCAGCCCCACGGCCTCGCGATCAACGACTACGAGATCCTGGTCGTGCTCTCCGAGGCGCCCGAGCGGCGGATGCGGATGACCGACCTGGCCACCGCCACGCTCCAGTCCAAGAGCCGGCTCTCGCACCAGATCACCCGGATGGAGACGGCCGGGCTGGTCCTGCGGCAGGAGTGCCCGGGCGACCGGCGCGGCCTCTACGCCCACCTCACCGAGCAGGGCTGGGCGACCATGCAGAAGGTCGCCCCGGACCACGTGCGCAGCGTCCGGGCGCACTTCATCGACCGCTTCACGCCCGAGCAGCTGGACGCGATGTACGAGGCGCTGGCCCCGGTCGCCGAGCACCTGCGCGGGCTGCGCGGCCGCTCCTAGCCGCCACCCCGTCCCCTTCCGCCCCTCTCCGGGCCGGGGGCCGGGGACGCCCGGAACGCCCGAGGGCCGGTCCCCCGTACCCGACGGGGGACCGGCCCTCCTGCGTGCGTTCAGCCCCGGGTGAGCCCGGCGACCAGCTCGTCGGCGGCCCCGTACGGGTCCAGCTCGCCGGCCACCACCCGCTCGGCCAGGGTGACCAGGTGGCGGTCGCCGTGCAGGTCGCCGATCCGGGCCCGCAGTGCGGCCAGCGCGATCGCCTCGACCTCGTCGGCCGCCCGGCGGCGGCGGCGCGCGGCCAGCTCGCCGTGCTCCTCCAGCCAGGCGCGGTGCTTCTCCAGCGCCTCGACCACCTCGTCCACGCCCTCGCCGCGGGCCGCGACCGTCTTGACGATCGGCGGGCGCCAGTCCCCCGCCTCGCGGGCCTCGCCCAGGCCGAGCATGTGGTTCAGCTCCCGGGCGGTGGCGTCGGCGCCGTCCCGGTCGGCCTTGTTGACCACGAAGAGGTCGCCGATCTCCAGGATCCCGGCCTTGGCGGCCTGGATGCCGTCGCCCATCCCGGGGGCGAGCAGCACCACCGTGGTGTCCGCCTGGGCGGCGACCTCCACCTCGGACTGGCCGACGCCGACGGTCTCGACCAGGATCACGTCGCAGCCCGCCGCGTCCAGCACCCGCAGCGCCTGCGGGGCGGCCCAGGAGAGGCCGCCGAGGTGGCCGCGGGTGGCCATCGAGCGGATGAAGACCTCCGGGTCGGTGGCGTGGTCCTGCATCCGGACCCGGTCGCCCAGGAGAGCACCGCCGGAGAACGGCGAGGACGGGTCGACGGCCAGCACCCCGACGCGCTTGCCGAGCCGGCGGTAGGCGGAGACCAGCGCCGAGGTGGAGGTCGACTTGCCCACGCCCGGCGACCCGGTCAGCCCGACGGTGTAGGCCCGGCCGGTGTACGGCGCGAGCGCCGCCATCGCCTCGCGCAGCTGCGGGGCGGCGTTCTCGACCAGCGAGATCAGCCGGGCGACGGCACGCGGACGGCCCTGCCGGGCCTGCTCGACCAGCGTCGCGACATCGATCATCGGGATCTCCTTACGGGTCGGGGCCGCGGACCGCTTGTGGCGGTCCGCAGCCCCGAAGATATGTCGGACGATCAGGCCTTCGGAACCCTGACGATCAGCGCGTCACCCTGGCCGCCACCACCGCAGAGGGCGGCCGCACCGACGCCGCCGCCGCGCCGCTGGAGCTCCAGCGCCAGGTGCAGCACCACGCGGGCGCCGGACATGCCGATCGGGTGGCCGAGCGCGATCGCGCCGCCGTTGACGTTGACGATGTCGGAGGAGACGCCCAGGTCCTTCGTCGACTGGTGGGCGACGGCCGCGAAGGCCTCGTTGATCTCGATCAGGTCGAGGTCGGCGGCCGTCAGGCCCTCCTTGGCCAGCGCGTGCTTGATCGCGTTGGACGGCTGCGACTGCAGCGAGTTGTCCGGGCCGGCGACGTTGCCGTGCGCGCCGATCTCGGCGATCCAGGTCAGGCCCAGCTCCTCGGCCTTGGCCTTGCTCATCACGACCACGGCGGCGGCGCCGTCGGAGATCTGCGAGGAGGTGCCGGCGGTGATCGTGCCGTCCTTGGTGAAGGCCGGGCGCAGCTTGGCCAGGCCCTCGACGGTGGTGTCCGCGCGGATGCCCTCGTCCTGGCTGAAGACGACCGGCTCGCCCCTGCGCTGCGGGATCTCGACCGGGACGATCTCGGCGTCGAAGACGCCGTTCTGCTGCGCCTTGGCGGCCCGCTGGTGCGAGGCGGCGGCGATCTCGTCCTGGACGTCGCGCGGGATGCCCAGGCGGGTGTTGTGCTTCTCGGTGGACTCGCCCATCGGGATGTTCTCGTAGGCGTCGGTCAGGCCGTCGTGGGCCATCGCGTCCAGCAGCTCGATCGCGCCGTACTTGTAGCCCTCGCGGGACTTCGGCAGCAGGTGCGGGGCGTTGGTCATCGACTCCTGGCCGCCGGCCACCACGATGTCGAACTCGCCGGCGCGGATCAGCTGGTCGGCCAGCGCGATGGCGTCCAGGCCGGAGAGACACACCTTGTTGATGGTGAGCGCCGGGACGTTCATCGGGATGCCGGCCTTGACGGCGGCCTGGCGGGCCGGGATCTGGCCGGCGCCGGCCTGGAGCACCTGGCCCATGATCACGTACTGGACCTGGTCACCCGCGATGCCGGCCCGCTCGACGGCGGCCTTGATCGCGAAGCCGCCGAGGTCGGCGCCGGAGAAGCCCTTGAGCGAACCGAGCAGGCGACCCATCGGGGTCCGCGCACCGGCAACGATCACAGAGGTGGTGTTGGTCATGGGACGAGCCCCTTCGCACGTCGTGGCCAGGTGTGGATGCCGCTCAATGTACTGACCTGTAACCCGCCCGTCACCGGAGCGACGGTGTGATCGAGCGCACTGGCACTGTCCAGTCAACACCGTGTCAAGCCGGTCCGGGTGAACCCCGCCGCAACCGGCCGCGTCCACACCGTGTGAGCAGGCTCGCACCCCCATCGCTGGCGCGCTCCGGCCGCATGCGCTGCACTGTTGCCGTCCCGTTGCCCGCCCAGACCCGGAGGCCCCCGTGCTGACCCGCATCGACCACATCGGCATCGCCTGCCGCGACCTCGACAAGACGGTCGAGTTCTACCGCGCCACCTACGGCTTCGAGGTGTTCCACAGCGAGGTGAACGAGGAGCAGGGGGTGCGCGAGGCCATGCTCAAGATCAACGACACCGGCGACGGCGGCGCCTCCTACCTCCAGCTGCTGGAGCCCACCCGGCCCGACTCGACCGTCGCCAAGTGGCTGGAGAAGAACGGCGAGGGCGTCCACCACATCGCCTTCGGCACCGCCGACGTGGACGGCGACTCCGAGGACATCCGCGCCAAGGGCGTCCGCGTCCTCTACGACCAGCCGCGGATCGGCTCGATGGGCTCGCGGATCACCTTCCTGCACCCGAAGGACTGCGGCGGCGTGCTGACCGAGCTGGTCACCTCGGCCGAACCGGGCGATCACACGGCCCACTGAAACCTCCCGGCGGGTGCCGCCGACGGGCGGCACCCACTGGTGACTCGTCAGTAATGTCGCCCTCTGCCCGGAAAACCCCCACGCGGCCATTCCCCCGCAGGGCGCTCCCACTACAATGCCCAGGTGCGCGAAGACTCCGGGGGACGGGGACGACGGGCACGGCCGACGACAGGCCCGTCCGCCCTCCGGTGGTCGGCCCGTCAGGGGAGTCCATTACGCGGGCACGGCTGAACAGTCGCATCGGATCTGTCACCATTCTCCACAGGCAAGAGTTCGCCCAGAAGTCCACCCGGACGGGGGAACGCGGAACCACCGCGCTCCCGGCCAGGGCTTCGACGACCGCGGCGGACGCCCCCTGCTGAACAAGGGGTCGTCCACCGGCTGCGGATGCAAGGACCAGTCGGACCGGGGCCCCGGACAGCGGGTGCCCGGGAACGGCCGGGTCGAGGACGCAACCAGGAGATGGATGGGACCGCGGAGTGCGGGGCTACGAGGCTGACGATCACCTCTCCCAGTTCGAGGCCGACATGGATCGGACTCGGAAGGAGCGGGACAAGGCGGCCGAGCATGCCGAAGACCTCGCCTACCAGGTGGAGGTGCTCCGGGCCAAGCTGCACGAGTCCCGCCGCATGCTCGCCCAGCCGCGCGCCTTCGACGCGGTGTCCGGGCAGGCCGAGCAGATGCTCCGCACCGCGGAGATGCAGGCCCAGCAGCTGCGCGCGGACGCCGAGCGGCACCTGCGCGACTCCCAGGCGGCCACCCAGCGCCTGATGGCCGAGGCCGCCGAGCGGACCGCCCGGCTGGAGGCCGAGCTCGCCGCCCGCCGGCGCCAGCTGGAGGACGAGCTCACCGAGCTGCGGCGCAGCGCCGAACAGCACGTCAACGAGAACGTCAACTGGGCCGAGCAGACCCGGGCCGGCACCGAGCAGGAGGCCCAGCGCCTGCTCCAGGAGGCCCGCGCCGAGGCCGACCGGCTGATGGCCGCCGCCCGCGCCGAGGCCACCGCCCTGTCCGACCAGGCCCGCGCGCAGACCGCGGCCGACGTCGACGCCGCCCGTGGCGAGGCCCAGGCCGCCGCCGAGGCCGCCATCCAGCGCGCCCAGAGCGACGCCGAACGGCTGCTGCGCGCCGCCTCCGAGCAGGCCCAGCAGGCCGGCGCCCAGGCCGCCGCCGACGTGGACGCCGCCCGCGGCGAGGCCCAGCAGCAGCTGGCCGCCGCCCACGTCGCCGCCGAGCACCAGCTCGCCGCCGCACAGGCCGAGATCGGCCGGCTCAAGGAACAGGCCGCCGCCGAACAGCAGCGCGCCCAGGAGGCGCTCGCCCACGCCCAGGCCGAGATAGAGCGGCTGCGCGCCCAGGCGATCGCCGAGGCGGAGCGCACCCGTCGGGAGGCCGCCGAGCTGCGCGCCCAGGCCGAGGCCGCCGCCGAGCAGCTCCAGGCCGACGCCGAGGCCGCCGCCGAACGCAAGGTCGCCGACGGCGAGGCCGCCAGCGAGCAGCGCTCGCAGACCGCCCGGGCCGAGGTGGCCCGGATGGTCGCCCAGGCCACCAAGGAGGCCGAGGCCATCAAGGCCCAGGCCGCCACCAAGCAGGCCGAGGCGGAGGCCGCCAAGGCGGCCGCCGCCGAGGAGAGCGAGCGGCTGCGCGCCACCGCCGAGTCGGTGGCCGGCGAACTGCGCGGCGAGGCCGAGGCCGCCATCGCCGAGATGCGGGCGCAGGCCGAACGCGACATCGCGGAACTGCGGGCGCAGGCCGAGGCCGCCGCCCGGCAGCTGCGCAGCGAGGCCGAGGAGGCCGGCCGCGCGGCCGGTGCCAAGGACGCCACCGTCCACCTCGCCAAGGCCGCCAAGACGGCCGAGGAGGTGCTCGCCAGGGCCAACCAGGACGCCGAGACCGCCCGGTCGGGCGCCGCCACCGAGGCCGAGCGGATCCGTACCGAGGCCGCCGCCGAGGCGCAGCGGCTGCGCGAGCAGGCCCAGGCCGCCGTCGAGCAGGCCCAGAACGCCGCCCTGGACGACGCCGCGGCCGTCCGCGAGCGGATCCGCGAGATGCAGGACGAGGCCGCCCTGCTGCGTGCCGAGGCCGAGGAGCTGCGCGCCCAGGCCGCCGCCGAGGCCGACCGGGTCCGCGGCGAGGCCCGCCGCCAGGCCGTCGTCCAGATCGAGGAGTCGGCGAAGAACGCCGAGGAGCTGCTCACCAAGGCCAAGTCCGACGCCGACGAGCTGCGCGCGGGCGCGGCCGCCGAGATCGAACGGATGCGCGAGCAGGCCAAGGAACAGGCCGTCGAGACCCAAGGGCGCGCCGAGCAGACCCTGGCCCGGGCCCGCGCCGAGGCCGGGAAGACCGTCGCCGCCGCCGAGCAGCAGGGCCAGGACGCGCTCGCCGCCGCCAAGGCCGCGGCCGCCGAGAACCGTGCCGCAGCCGAGCGCGAGACGGCCGAACTGCGCCGCGAAGCAACCGAGTTCGACCAGCGGGTGCGGGCCGAGGCGACCTCCGCCGCGGAGGCGCTGCGGGCCGACGCGCAGGCCGAGGCCTCCGCCGTCCGGGACGCCGCGGTGGCCGACGCCGAGCGGCTGCGCACCGAGACCGACACCGAGGTGGCCCGCTCCCGGGCCGAGGCCGAGGCCGCCGCCGACGCGCTGCGCGAGGAGAGCCGGCGCGAGCACGAGGAGGCCGCCGCCGGGCTGCGCCGCGAGCGCGAGGAGACCGCCGAACAGCTGTCGGCCGCCCGGACCGCCCGCGAGCAGGCCGAGCAGGCCGCCGCCGAGCTGACCGAGCGCACCGCCGCCGAGACGACCGCCCTGCGGGAGGCCGCCGACGCACACGCCGACCGCGTCCGCAGCGAGGCCGAGCAGGCCGCCGCAGAACTCACCGAGCGCACCGCCGCCGAGACCTCCCGCCTGCGTACCGAGGCCGAGGAGGTGCTGGAGGGCGCCCGGGCCGCCGCCGAGAAGCGCCGGGCCGAGGCCGAGGAGGCCGCCAAGGCGCTGCGCGAGCGGGCCGACGCCGATCTCGCGCTGGCTTCCGAGCAGGCCGAGACCGTCCGGGCCGAGGCCGGCCGGGAGCTGTCCGAGGCCCGTGCCACCGCCGACTCCGTCCGCGCCGAGGCGCAGGAGGCGCTGGAGCAGGCCCGTGCCGAGGGCGAGGAGCTGGTCGCCGCCGCCGGGGCCGAAGGCGCCAAGCTGGTCTCCGCCGCCGAGGACGAGGCCGCCGAGGTCCGCCAGTCGGTGGCCGGCATGCACGAGGCCGCCTCGCAGCAGATCGCCGAGCTGCGGGCCACCGCCGAGGCCGAAGCCGCCGAACTGCGCCGGGAGGCCGGCCGGGCCGCCGCCGAACTGCGCGACACCGCCGCCCGCGAGAGCGCCGAACTGCGGGAGCTGGCCGAGCGGGAGACCGCCGAGCTGCGCGAGCGGACCGACCTCGCCGTCGCCGAACTGCACGAGACCGCCGACCGGGAGACCTCCGAGCAGCGCGCCCTCGCCGACTTCGAGACCGCCGAGCAGCGGGCCGTGGCCGAGCGGGAGACCGCCGACCTGCGGGCCCGCACCGACGCCGAGACCGCCGCCCTGCGCGAGCAGACCGAGCTGGAGCTGGCCGCCGACCGCGAGGCCACCGAGGCCGAGCTGGGCCGCCTGCGGGCCGAGGCGCAGGCCTACGACGAGCGGCTGCGCGCCGACGCCGAGGCCGAGCTGCGGGCCGCCCAGGAGGCCGCCGAGCAGCAGCGCGCCGACGCCGAGGCGCAGGCCGCCCGGACGGTGGCCGCCGCCGAGGCACAGGCCGCCGCCGCGATCGCCGAGGCCGAGGAGTTCGCCGCCTCACTGCGGGCCGAGGCCGAGGAGTACGCGCTGGCCACCCGTGGCCTCGCGGACGAGTACGACGCGGCCACCCACGCCCGCGCCGACGCGTACGACGCCGACACCCGCGAGGCCGCCGAGCAGTTCGACAAGGCCACCCGCGATCAGGCCAAGTCCGTGCTGGAGAAGGCCTTCGCGGACGCCGAGGCGCTCGGCGAGGACGCCCAGACCACCGCGCTGGCCACCACCGCCGCCGCCGAGGAGCAGGCCGACGCGATGGTCGCGGCCGCCCGCAAGGAGGCCGACCGGCTGGTCGCCGCCGGCGAGGCCGCCGGCCAGGCCGAGGTCGAGAAGGGCCGGTCCGACGCCGACGCGCTGCTCTCCGAGGCCCGCCGGGACGCCACCGCGATCCGCGAGCGCGCCGAGGAGCTGCGCGAGCGCACCGACGCCGAGGTCGAGGCCCTGCACGAGCGCGCCCGCAAGGAGAACGCGCAGGCCATGAAGTCGGCCGGCGAGCGGGTGGACGCGCTGGTGACGGCCGCCCAGGAGCAGCTGACCGAGGCCGAGGAGCAGGCGATCGCCGCCGTCACCGAGGCCGAGGAGCGGGCGGCGGCGCTGGTCGCGGCCGCCGAGGAGCGCGCCAACGAGCTGTCCTCGGAGGCGTCCGCCGAGGCCAGCAAGGTCCGGATCTCGGCCGTCCGCAAGGCGGAGGGCCTGCTGAAGGAGGCCGAGACCAAGCTCGCCGACTCGACCGACCGCGCCGAGGCCCTGATCGTCAAGGCGGAGGCGAAGCTGAAGTCCGCGCAGGACGAGGCGGAGGAGCGGCTCGAATCGGCGTCGGCCGAGGCGGAGAAGCGGCTGCGGACCGCCGACGAGTCGGCGAACGAGCAGGTCGAGCTGGCCAAGGCGGAGTCCGAGCGGCTGCTCACCGAGGCCCGGGCCGAGGCGAAGCGGGTCACCGACGAGGGCCGGCGCGAGCTGGACGAGCTGGTGCGCCGCCGCAAGGACATCAACACCGAGATCTCCAGGGTGCAGGACGTGCTGTCCGCGCTGGAGGCGTTCGAGGCACCATCACCGGTCGCACAGGCCAACGGGGGAAGCAACACCAAGAAGGACGGGGGTGCCAAGGCCGGTGCCGGAGTTGGCGCTCCCCGGTCGGGTGGCAATCGCTCCAAGAGCGCACCACCCGATTGAGCGGACATTGTCCGCGAGACAACGGCGTTTCGCCGTAGACACTCCGGTACCGTGTCAGGATTCCCTCAACCACCTCAGCGGTTTGACGACAGGAAGCCCAGAACCCCATGAGCGACAGTCACTCCCCTCACGGCTTCGACCTGGTGCGCCGTGGGTACGAGCGCGCCCAGGTCGACGAGCGGATCACCAAGCTGGTGGCCGACCGTGACAGTGCCTTGACCCGGATCAGCGCGCTGGAGAAGCGCATCGAGGAGCTCCACCTGGAGACCCAGACCGCTCAGGCGGCGGTCACCGAGGCGGAGCCCTCCTACGCCGGTCTCGGCGCCCGCGTCGAGAAGATCCTGCGGCTCGCCGAGGAGGAGGCCAAGGACCTGCGCGACGAGGCGCACCGCGCCGCCGAGCAGCACCGCGAGCTCGCCGAGGCCGCCGCCCAGCAGGTCCGCACCGAGGCCGAGAACTACGCCAAGGACCGCAAGGCCAAGGCCGAGGACGAGGGCCTGCGGATCGTCGACAAGGCCAAGAGCGACAGCGCCCAGCTGCGCGCCGAGGCCAACAAGGACGCGCAGAACAAGCGTGAGGAGGCGGACGTCCTCTTCGAGGAGACCCGCACCAAGGCCGCCCAGGCCGCGCTGGAGTTCGAGACCAACCTGGCCAAGCGCCGCGAGCAGTCCGAGCGCGACCTGGCCGCCCGTCAGGCCAAGGCCGAGAAGCGCCTG
Organism: Kitasatospora sp. NPDC056181; assembly: GCF_042266225.1. NCBI lineage: Bacteria > Bacillati > Actinomycetota > Actinomycetes > Kitasatosporales > Streptomycetaceae > Kitasatospora > Kitasatospora sp. NPDC056181. Next base: position 187,560 of record NZ_JBHJUK010000002.1, on the reverse strand, counting down.
GCCGAGATCGAGCACCGGGCCGAGCAGCTGCGCCTGGAGGCCGAGAAGCTGCGCACCGACGCCGAGCGCCGGGCCCGCCAGACCGTCGAGACGGCCCAGCGCCAGTCCGAGGACATCGTGGCGGACGCCAACGCCAAGGCCGACCGGATCCGCAGCGAATCCGAGCGCGAGCTGGCGGCGCTCACCAACCGCCGCGACAGCATCAACGCCCAGCTGACCAACGTCCGCGAGATGCTGGCGACGCTGACCGGCGCGGCCGTGGCCGCCGCGTCGCTGCCGAACGACGACACCATGGGCGTGCCCGCCCAGCAGTCGCGCTGACGCCGCGCACGACGGGCCCTCACCCTCCGGGGTGGGGGCCCGTCGTGCTGTCCCTAGCGTTCAGCGCGGGTAGGCCCCGTCCGGCCGCTGGTGGCCACAGCTCAGCTGGTTGCCGTCGTCGTCCGAGACGGTGCCGAACCACGAGGTGCACCAGACCGAGACCGAGTCCGGCCAGTACTGCACCTCGAAGGGGTGCCCGGAGCCGTAGTCCCCGTACGAGGTGACGATGAACGTCTCCCCCGGCTTCAGCCAGTAGTCCTCGCCCAGCGGCTCCAGCGTCAGCTCGACCAGGCCCTCACCGCGGTTGGTGACGGGCATCCGGCCGGTGACCTCCAGCGCCGAGAAGTCCCAACTGCCCTGGTCCGCCTTCCGCTCGCTCATCCGGCCACCCGCTCCAGCAGCCGGCCGACGGCGGCGTTGAACTCCTCCGGTGCCTCCAGCGCGCTCAGGTGGCCCACGCCCGGGAGCACGGTCAGCTCGGCGTCCGGGCTCGCCCGCACCATCAGCTCGGCCTCCGAGAGCGGGATCAGACCGTCCTGCGCCCCCGCCACCACCGCCGTCGGCACCCGCAGCCCGGCCAGTACGTCCAGGGTCTCCGGCCGGGCCGCCATCGCCCGCTGCGCCCAGGCCACCGCCGCGGGTGACGCCGCGGCGATCATCCCCTGCACCCGGTCGACCAGGTGCCCGGAGTCCGGCCCGAGCTGGCCGGCCGCCACCTTCTCGTCCAGCAGCAGCTGGACGCTGTCGCGGGCCAGCACCGCGGCGGCGATCCGCTCCCGGTTGGCCCGGGCCGCGTCGGTGTCGGCGGTGGCCTTGGTGTTGGCCAGCAGCAGTCCGGCCAGCCGGTCCGGGTGGCGGCGGGCGAACGCCAGCGCCACGTAGCCGCCCATCGAGAGGCCGACGAGCACCGCCCGCCCGATCCCGGCCGCGTCCAGCAGCAGGGCGACGTCGTCGGCGAGCGCGTCCAGCGAGGGCTCGTCGGTGCCCAGCTCGGTACCGCCGAAGCCGCGCTGGTCGGGGGCGAGCACCCGGGCCCCGTGGCCGGTGGGCCCGGGCAGGGCGTCCAGTTGCGCGGACCACATCGAGGCGTCGAGCGGGAAGGAGTGCAACAGCACGAGGGGTGTTCCGGTACCGCTCTCGCGGACCGACACTGCGGAGGGGGGCTGGGTCATGGGCCCACCGTATTCCGGTGCGCCCGGCGGGCCCACTCAGCGGGCCACCCTGTCCGCTTTGTCATAGCCTGACGGAGAGTAAGGGAGCGCGAATGATCGAGTTGCACGACCTGACGAAACGTTACGGCAAGACCCTCGCCGTCGACCGGCTGAGCTTCCAGGTGCCGCAGGGCGTGGTCACCGGCTTCCTCGGCCCCAACGGCGCTGGCAAGTCCACCACCATGCGCATGATCCTCGACCTGGACCGGCCCACCGCCGGGCGCGTCACCATCGACGGGAAGAGGTACGGGCAGCTCAGCGAGCCGCTCAAGTACATCGGCGCGCTGCTGGAGGCCAAGGCCGTCCACCCCGGCCGCAGCGCCCGCGACCACCTGCTCTGGCTCGCCCAGAGCAACCGGATCCCCACCTCCCGGGTGGACGAGGCCCTCTCCCTGGTCGGCCTCACCGCGGTCGCCCGCAAGCGCGCCCGCGGCTTCTCGCTCGGCATGGGCCAGCGGCTCGGCATCGCCTCCGCCCTGCTCGGCGACCCCGAGATCGTCATGTTCGACGAGCCGGTCAACGGGCTCGACCCGGAGGGCATCCTCTGGATCCGCAACCTGATGAAGCGCCTCGCCGCCGAGGGCCGGACCGTCTTCGTCTCCTCCCACCTGATGAGCGAGATGGCCGTCACCGCCGACCATCTGGTCGTCATCGGCAAGGGCCGGCTGCTCGCCGACATGCCGATGGCCGAGTTCATCCGGCACAACTCGCGCTCCGCCGTCCGGCTGCGCACCCCGCACCCCGAGCGGCTGCTGGACGTGCTGGCCCGCTCCGGGGTCCGGCACGAACCCGGCCCGGACGGTTCGTACGAGGTGGTCGACGGCGACCTCGCCGAGCTCGGGGAGCTGGCCGCCGCCCACGGCGTGGTGCTGCACGAGCTGAGCCCCCAACAGGCCTCGCTGGAAGAGGCGTTCATGCAGATGACGGCCGACTCGGTGGAGTACCACGCCGGGGCCGGCGAGGGTCGCGACGCGGCCGGCGCACCCGGTGCCTGGGGCGCCACCTGGCAGGGCGGCTCGGCTCGGCAGCCGGCGGCCAGCGGCACGGAGGAGAACTGAGATGGCGTCCTTCCCGGCGGTCCTGCGCTCCGAGTGGACGAAGATCCGCAGCGTCCGCTCGACGGTCTGGACGCTCGCCCTGGCCTTCGTCGTCACCCTCGGTGTCGGGGCCCTGCTCTCCCTGCTCACCAACAACAACTTCAACGAGTTCCGCGGCAACGAGGAAACCCCGTTCGACGCCACCGGGACGGCGTTCTCCGGCATCATGCTGGGCGAACTGGCCATCATCGTCTTCGGCGTGCTCGCCGTCGGCAACGAGTACAGCAGCGGGATGATCCGGGTCTCCCTGGCGGCCGTCCCGCAGCGCGGCACGCTGCTGACCGGCAAGGCGGTGGTGCTCGGCGCACTGGCCTTCGCGGTGTCCCTGGTCACCGCGTTCGTCACGTTCTTCGTCGGCCAGTCGCTGCTCGGCGACCACTCCACCGGCATCTCCGAACCGCACGTGCTGCGTGCGGTGTTCGGCGCCGCGCTCTACCTGACGATGCTCTGCCTCTTCTCGGCCGGCGTCACCGCGATGCTGCACAACCAGACGCTGGCGCTCGGCGTGCTGGTGCCGTTCTTCTTCCTGCTCTCGCCGATCCTCTCCGCGGTGCCGAAGGTCAAGACGCTGGCGCACTACTTCCCGGACTACGCGGGCTCGCGGATGCTCCTGGTGTACGAGCAGCACGGCCAGCCGTACGGCCCCTGGGCCGGCTTCGGCATCTGCCTGACCTGGACCCTGGCCGCCCTGGTCGGCGGGGCGATGGTCCTGAAGAACCGCGACGCCTGACCCGCGCTGGAGGTTGGAGGCGCGGCGCTCCCTGGCGCCCCAGCAGGCGCGGTGCCAGTGACGCCGGTCGTCCACCCCGGCGCCGTGCATCGGCCAGGCCACCACGTGTCCGACGCCCGGCGGGATCTCCTGGTCGCAGCCCGGGCACCGGTAGAACCGCCCGGCCGTGCCGGCCACCGTCTGCACGACCCATTCGTCACCCTGGTAGCTCTCGGTGCGGCGCAGCGAGCCGCCGAGCGGGGCGGCGGCCGGCTCGGCCTGCTCGCGGTCGGCGGCGCTCTTGATCCGGTTGCGGCGGGGCGACACGTCGGGCTACCTCTCTACGGGGGATCGGGCCTCCAGCGTAGGCCGTGCGACTCATCCCCAGCTCCCCTATCACGCCACTGTCCGGCGCTTCGGGGTTTCCGGTGATATCCACCCGATCTTCCGCGAAATTCGTGGTTCGGCGTGCCATTGGCACATGACATCGGTTACTCACATGGGGACAGGCGGGGGCCGCAAACCCTGCGCGCACCCGAGGAGGCCCAAGGATGACCAAGACCAGCGCCCGAGCCGAGACCCGCCGGCCCTCCGGGATCCGGACCCCGGAGCCCGCCCGGGCACTGGCCGCCGCCGGTCCCGTGACCGCCGCCGCGGGCACTCCGCTGCCCGCCGCGACGCCGTCCGGCTCGCTGCCCGCGGAGACCGCGCCGGTGCGGGTCGGCGCCTTCCTGCTCTCGGCGCAGTTCCCCGGGCAGACCCACGCCGAGGCCCTGGACCGTACCGTCCGGGCCGCCGTGGAGGCCGAGCGGGCGGGCCTGGACAGCGTCTGGCTGGCCGAGCACCACTTCGTCCCGTACGGCGTCTGTCCGAACGCCGCCACCCTCGCCGCGATGCTGCTCGGCCGCACCCGCCGGATCGGCGTCGGCACGGCGGTCAGCGTGCTCTCCACCGCCCACCCGGTGGCCCTCGGCGAGCAGGCCGCGCTGCTGCACCTCACCTCGGGCGGGCGGTTCACGCTCGGGGTCGGCCGCGGCGGGCCCTGGATCGACCTGGAGGTGTTCGGCAGCGGCGTGGACGCCTTCGAGCAGGGCTTTCCCGAGCGGCTCGACCTGCTGCTGCGGTGGCTGCGCGGCTCCCGGGTCGGCGCGGACGGCCCGCAGTTCAGTTTCCCGGAGGTGGCCGTGGTGCCACGCGCGAGCGAGCCCGCGCGCACGCCCGAACTCGGCACCTGGCTCGGCCTCGGCGACCAGTCCGGGCTGCTGCGCTTCCCCCGTCAGCGCAAGGACGCCGACGGGGCAGGTGACGAACTCAACCCCGCGGGGCGGCCGGTGGCCGGCCCGCCGGTCGTGGTCGCGTGCACCTCGCCCGGCGGGGTGCGGCTGGCCGCCGAACGCGGGCTGCCGATGCTGCTCGGCATGCACTCCGGCGACGACGACAAGCTCCGGATGCTGGAGCTCTACCGGACGGCCTGGCTGGCCGCGGGACGCGGCGAGGAGCAGCTGCGCCGGGTGACCCGCCAGCACGTCGCGGCCGGCGTGGCACAGGTGGACGACCGCACCTCGCAGGCCCGGGCCACCCTGCTGCGGGCGATGCCCGGCTGGTTCGAGTACGGGCTCGGCGCGCACCGCACGGTGGACGGCCGGGAGCGCAAGATGCGCGACCCGCACCAGTACACCGAACTCCTCTGCGACCTGCACGCGGTGGGCACGCCGAAGCAGTGCGCGGACCGACTGCTGGCCACCGCCGAGCGGACCGGCATCCGCCGCTTCGCCCTCCTCGCCGAGGGCAGCGGCGACCGCGAGGCCACCCTGCACAACATCGCCCGGCTCGGCTCCGAGGTACTGCCGCAGCTGGGCTGAGACCCCCCTCCGGCCGGCGGACGGCCCGGGCCGCCCCTCCCCCTCGGCGGGGGCGGGCGGCCCGGTGGCGTGCCGGCGCCGGGGAGGCGCTGTCCGACGACGGGTCAGCAGTCCCGGAGTTCCTCGGACTGGTTGAGCAGCTGCTCCCGGACGGACGTGAAGCGCTCGAACCGCGCCTCGTTGGGGCCCGACGGCAGGAACACCGCCACCCGGTGGCAGTTCTGGAAGGCCAGCCGGACACCGAAGTGGCGCTGCAGCGCACCCCGGATGGCGTCGCTGGCGAGGGCCCGGAGGAGCTGGCCGCGGGCCTGCTCGCTGGGCGGCGGTACGTGGTTGTCTGCGAAGTCGGTGCCGTCGACCTTCGCCTGGGCGACCAGCGAACTGATCAGCTCCCAGGCGTACGGCAGGGAGACGCGGACGCAGTCGACGAATTCCCGCTCGTCGACCTCGCCCCGCTCGGCCTTCTCCAGCAGGGCCGGTGAGACGTCGAGCGACATGGATTCTCCTCTCGCGGTCCACCCGCGCGGCGCCCGGGTGGTGATGCGTAGTCCAAGCTGAGGGTGAGGGTGGGCGAATCGCGCGTGATGTCCGGAACGCCGTCGGACGACTGTTTCCGGCACCGTGCGAAGGCGTCGGCGCCGAGGACGTGTCGAGGGACGTGTCGGGGGCGCCGGCCGCTCAGAACAGCGTGGCAGTCAACGGAGGGCCCGGCCGGTGATTCCTTCGGATTACTCCGGAAATACGCCCCGGTGCACCAGATTGGCCGGATCACGTTGGATCGTTCATCTGAAGTCTCCGTCCCCGTTGACAGCGCTCCTGCGAGCACGCCGTCACACACCGTAGCGGCCTTGGGGTGTGGGCGCCAGGGGGCCGACAGGCGTTCGCCGGATCGCCGAACCTCCATGTTCGCGGGGTTCGCGGATTCTTCACCCGGTCGTCGCGGAATCGCATCAACTGGCCCCGGTGGGCTAGCGTGGTCGACCGTGCGTCTCGTAATTGCCCGCTGCTCAGTCGACTATGCCGGTCGGCTCTCCGCCCATCTGCCCTCCGCCACCAGGCTCATCCTGGTCAAGGCCGACGGCAGCGTCAGCATCCACGCCGACGACCGCGCCTACAAGCCCCTCAACTGGATGTCCCCGCCGTGCGTCCTCAAGGAGGACGAGGGGGTCTGGACGGTGGTGAACAAGGCCGGCGAGAAGCTCATCATCACACTGGAGGAGGTGCAGCACGACTCCTCCCACGAGCTCGGCGTCGACCCCGGCCTGATCAAGGACGGTGTCGAGGCACACCTCCAGGAGCTGCTGGCGGACCGGATGGAGGTACTCGGCGCCGGCTGGTCCCTGATCCGCCGCGAGTACCCGACCGCGATCGGCCCGGTCGACATCCTCTGCCGCGACTCCGACGGCGCGACGGTCGCCGTCGAGATCAAGCGCCGCGGCGAGATCGACGGCGTCGAGCAGCTCACCCGCTACCTGGAACTGCTCAACCGGGACCCGCTGCTCGCCCCGGTGAAGGGCGTCTTCGCCGCGCAGGAGATCAAGCCCCAGGCCCGCGTCCTGGCCACCGACCGGGGCATCGGCTGCGTGGTGCTCGACTACGACGAGCTGCGCGGCATCGACGACGACAAGCTGAAGCTGTTCTGACCCGCACCGCTCCCCGGGCCTCCGGGGAGCGGTGACCACGCCGTCTGCGCCCTAGGACGCGGGCGGCGTCGTGGTCGCCGAGCCCGTCGGCGTCGGGGTCGGCGAGGGCGTGCCGGGAGGCGAGGAGTGGGTGGCCGTCGTGGACGGCGAGGGGGTCGGCGTGGTGCCCCCGGAGGAGCCGCCGGCCGCCGCGCCCCCGTTGGAACCGCCCGAGCCCGACCCGGAGCCCGACCCGGAGCCGCCACCCGAACCGGCCGGCGGCGGGTTACCGCCCGCACCGCCGCCCGCGCCACCACCCGCGCCGCCGCCCGCGCCGCCCGCCGGGGGCTGCGACTGGTTCGGGGACGGCGGCTGCGAGGCGGACTCACCGGCGCTCGGCGACTTGCTCGGCTTCTTCGACGCGGACGGCGAGTGCGACGCCCCGCTGCTGCTCGACGAGGGCTCCGGGGCGGTCCCGGCCGCCTCCGGGGAGCCGTCCGGGCTCTCCGTGCCACCCGTGGCCGTCGCCGACGGGCTGACGCTCGACCGGGGCGTCGGCAGGCCCGCGGGCACGCCGGTGCCGTCGTCGGACCTGCTGTGCGGGTCGGTGCTCCGGTGCTCGTCCGGACCGGCGACGCTCATCGCGACCGCCGTGCCGAGCACGCCGAGCGCGAGCACCGCCGCCGAGGCGGCGACGACCGTGCGGCGGTTGGGTCCCGTGCCGGGGGTGGTCCGGAACCGCCACGGCACCTGGGCGATCGCCCGGATGACGGGCCGGCGCACGGGCGCCGGACCGGCTGCCGCGGCGGGCAGCTGCCGGCCGTCGGCGCGCAGCAGGTCGAGCATCCGGCGGGCGCCGGCCGCCCCGCGCGGTTCGCCGAGCGCGGCCCGCAGGGTCAGCGCGGACTCCAGTTCGGCGATCGCCCGGCCGGACTGCTGGACGCAGATCGCGTACACGCCCAACTCGTGGTGGAACCAGGCCTCGTCGGCCCGCGAGCCGGTCTGCCGTGCGGCCTCCAGGCCGAGCAGCAGGGCACGCTCCCAGGCCCCCCAGCGCAGCGCCAGGGCCAGCGCCGGGGCGGCGGCCCTGGCCAGCCGGACGACGGAGGCGTGCCGGCCGGCGGTCCGGTCGGCCAGCAGCACGCCGAGCACCACCTCGGCCTCGGCCGCGATCTGCTCGGTGGAGACCGAGCTGTGCCCGACCCACCAGGCGAAGTGCTGGGCGGCGCCGTCGATGCTGCCGCGGGCCGGCCACTGCGGGGCCAGCAGGTCGAGCGCGCCCGCGGTGAGCCGGTGGTGGCCGCCGATGGACACCGCGAGCCCGGCGTCGGCGAGTTCGTGCAGGGCGCTCTCGCCCTGGCCGACGTCGATCAGCGCCGGCAGGTGCGGGGCGGTCGGGCACTCGCCGCCGAGCGCCACGGCGAGCCGCAGCACGGCCTGGGCGGGCTCGCTCAGGCCCTCGGCGAGCCGGACGGCGGGCGAGGCGCTCTCGGCGACGGACGGCAGCGGCACGGTCCCGCGCAGCTCGGCCTCGCGGACCGCCGGGTCGGGGTCGTGCGAGGGCTCCTCGACGGCGCCGAAGACGCCGAGGCGGTCCTCCTCGGCGGCCACCAGCGCGTCCACCGCGACGTCCCGCTGCCGCAGCAGCGCGGCGGCCTGGACGAAGCGCAGCGGCAGCCCCTCGGACTCGAACCAGAGGTCGACGGCCCAGGCCTTCTCGGCGGCGTCGAGCGGGCGGCCGGCCAGCCGGGCCGCGAGGACGAGCGAGGCGGGGCGGGAGAGGCCGGCGACGAGGTGGTCCCGGAGCCGGGAGTCGGCGGGCAGCGGCGGGCTGTCGGGGGCGACGGAGATCAGGAAGGCGCAGTCGGGGGCGGCGGCGAGCAGGTCCTCCAGCTCGGGGCCGGCCGGCTCGACCTCGTCGATCACCACGATCGCGCCGACCCGGCCGAGGTGCTCGGCAAGCTGCCCGGGGTCGGGGCGGAAGCCGGGAGCCTGGTGGGTGGCAGCGAAGAGGTCCTGGAGGAGGTCGGCCGCGGTGCGGCGGTGGCCGCAGAGCTGGACGACGCCGCCGGGGGCGAGGTCGCCGGCCGCTTCGGCGACGGCGGACAGCAGGGCGCTGCGCCCGGAGCCGGCCTGGCCGACCAGACGTATCGAGCGACCCTCGGCGAGCAGGCCGAGCAGTTGGGCGATGTCGGCCTCGCGGTCGAGCAGCGGGAGGTCCGCGGGCCCGGCGCCGAGGGCGAGCGGGCCGACCGCGCGGCCCGGGCCGCCGACGGGCCCGCGCGCGGGTTCGGTGCGCTCGATCCGGCGGGGGCGGGGCCGCCACTCCTCGGGGCAGGGGCGCACCTCGGAGCCGTCAGGGGTGCCGACGGTCACCAACAGGCCGCCGGAGACCAGTTCACCACCCCGGGTGCGAACGGCCTCCTGCCGGAACTCCCCGGATGGCTGTCCCACGATCTGCTCCGCCCCTGCTCTGCCGACGACTTCGCACGGCCGCGCCCGGGCTGGGATCCCCCCGGCCATGGTCCGGACGAGCCGGAACCGGGCCCGACGGCCGTGTTTCTGACGGCAGACTCTTGCACATCCGCCTCCGCGCGCGCAGCGCGGACCCACCCCACGACGGGGAACGGTGGGTCAGAGCGCGGGCCCGAGGACGGGCAGGGTGGCTCCGCGGGGCTCGGCGACGACGCCCTCGACGGCGAGGATGCGGTGCAGCCGGGTGGCCACCAGCAGCCGCTGGAGCTGGGCGGGAACGGAGCGCAGCACCAGCCGGCGGCCGATCCGGCCGGCCCGCCGGTGCGTTCCCATGATCACGCCGAGGCCGGTGGCGTCCCAGAACTCCAGCCGGGCGAGGTCGAGGACGAGGTCGCCCCGCCCGCCGTCGACGGCCTGGTGCAGCCGGACCCGCGCGTCGGCGGCGGTGCGCACGTCGAGGCGGCCTTCGATGGCCAGCGCCGCGTGGTCGCCCGTGATGCGCATGGTCTCCTCCTCCGCCTGGCGGGTCACTGGTACGGGTTCGTCCCGCCCCGGCCGCGCCGGGCCCGGGAGCGGGTGTCCATCCGGGCGGGCCTGAAGCCCCGCGCCCGGGCCCGGCCGCAGCAACGTCAGCGTGGGCCGGGCTCCCCCTCATCTGACGGTGAACCAGGTCCGCAGGTTGCTGGTTCCGGCCAGATCTGAAGCAACTTCACTCGTCCGAGGGAATATACGCAGGAACTCTCCATACCTACGCTCGATTACCGCCCAAATCACCCGTCTGCGGCACCCGGCGTGAGGAAACTCACCCGCCCCCGGCGCGGCGGGCCGTACGATTCTCCGATCGCACGGCCCGCCTGGTCACACGCCTTCGTGGGTCACTTGCCCGGGTACGGGTAGAAGCCCCGGCCGCTCTTGCGGCCCAGGTCACCGGCGGTCACCATGCGCGCCATGATCTCCGGCGCGGCGAACTTCTCGTCCTGGGTCTCGTCGTAGATGTTCCGGGCGGCGTGCAGCAGGATGTCGACGCCGGTCAGGTCGGCGGTCTCCAGCGGGCCCATCGGGTGGCCGAAACCGAGCCGGCAGGCGGTGTCGATGTCCTCGGCGGTGGCGACGCCCGACTCGTAGAGCTTGGCGGCCTCGACGACCAGCGCGGTGATCAGGCGGGTGGTGACGAAGCCGGCCACGTCGCGGTTGACCACGACGACGTCCTTGCCGACGCCCTCGGCGAAGGCGCGGGCGGTGGCCAGGGTCTCGTCGCTGGTCTTGTAGCCGCGGACCAGCTCGACCAGCTTCATCAGCGGCACCGGCGAGAAGAAGTGCACGCCGACGACCGACTCGGGGCGGCCGGTGGCGGCCGCGATCCGGGTGATCGGGATGGCGGAGGTGTTGGAGGCCAGCACCGCGCCGTCCTTGGCGATCTTGTCGAGCTCGCGGAAGACGCCCTCCTTGACGTCCAGCTGCTCGAAGACCGCCTCGACCACGATGTCGGCCTCGGCGACCGCGCCCAGGTCGGTGGTGGTGGTGATCCGGCCGAGCGCCGCCTCGGCGTCCTCGGCGGTCAGCCGGCCCTTGGAGACGAACTTCTCGTACGAGGCGCGGATGCCCGCGAGCCCGCGCTGCAGCGCCTCCTCGGTGACGTCCCGCAGCACCACCGGGTGCCCCGCCTGGGCGGAGACCTGGGCGATGCCGGCCCCCATCAGGCCGGCGCCGATCACGGCGATCTGCTGGCTGGACGCGTTGCTCATGGCTTGGTCTCCCGGATGCCGTCGCCGCCCGGCGGGCGGGCCCTGAAGGCGGCTCAGGGCAGGGGTCACCCGCTTGAGCCGCGTCGCTCTGCGCCGGACTCTAATGCCCTTCACGCGCCCGTGGTGCCATCCGAGAGTGTGATCTGCGACCGAACCGGCCGGGCGGGCCGGGTGGTCAGAGGGTGATGCCGAGGTCCTGGGCCAGGATCGCCGCCTGCACCCGGCTGCGCAGCCGCAGCTTGGCGAGGATCCGGCTGACGTGGGTCTTGGTGGTCGCCTCCGCCATCTCCAGCCGCCCGGCGATCTCGCCGTTGGAGAGCCCGGCCCCGAGGCAGGCCAGCACCTCCCGCTCGCGCGGGGTGAGCCCGGCCACCGCCGTCCGGACGTCCGGCCCGACGGTCCGCTCCGGGCGCGCGAAGGAGCCGATCAGCCGCCTGGTCACCGAGGGCGCCAGCATGCCGTCCCCGCGCGCCACCGTGCGGATGCCCTCGACCAGGGTGTCCGCCTCCAGGTCCTTCAGCAGGAACCCGGCCGCGCCGGCCCGCAGCGCACCGTAGACGTACTCGTCCAGGTCGAAGGTGGTCAGCACGAGCACCTGGGCGGCCCCGGCGGCCACCACCTGGCGGGTCGCCGAGACGCCGTCCAGCCGGGGCATCTGGACGTCCATCAGGACGACGTCGGGCCGCAGCTCCAGGGCCAGCCGCACCGCCTCCTCGCCGTCCGCGGCCTGCCCGACCACCTCCAGGTCCGGCTCCGCCCGCAGGATCATCACCAGCGCGGCCCTGACCGCCGCCTGGTCCTCCGCCACCAGCACCCTGATCGTCATGCCCGTCCCTCTCCCGCCTCGGTCACCAGGGCCCGCGGCAGCACCGCGCGCACGGCCCAGAACTTCCCCTCCGGCCCGGCCGTGAAGTCGCCGCCCAGCAGCGCGGCCCGCTCCCGCATGCCCACCATGCCCGCCCGGGCCCCCGGCAGGGCCTGGCCGGCCCCGGTGCGGTACGGGCTCTCCACCGCGATCCGCACCTCCTGGGGGCAGTACTCCAGCAGCACCCGGACGCGGCCCGGGCCGGCGTGCTTGAGCGCGTTGGTCAGCGACTCCTGGACGATCCGGTACGCCGCCAGGCCGACCGGCACCGGCAGCTCCCCGCGGTCACCGCTCTCGGTGAGCTCGAAGTCCAGCCCGACGTCCTGCCCGGCCGCGCGGGCCTGGGCGAGCAGCGCGTCGACCGCGCCCAGGTCGGGCGCGGCGTACGACTCGTCGGCCTCTCCCCCGCCGCTGTCCCGCAACAGGCCGATCATCCGGCGCATTTCGGCCAGCCCCTGGACGCTGTTCTCCCGGATCACCGCCAGCACCTCCACCAGCGGGTCGTCCTCCGACCGCCGCTGGCGGCGGGCCACCGACTGGGCGCCGGTGGCGTGGATCGCGATCGCCGACAGGTGGTTGGCCACCACGTCGTGCAACTCCCGGGCCATCCTGGCCCGTTCGGCGACGACCGCCTCGCGCCGGTCCAGCTCGGAGAGCAGCGCGGTCTGTTCGGCCCGCAACCGCTGGGTCTCCGCCTCCTGACGGTGCTTGCGCACGATGTCCCCGGTCCACACCGGCGCCAGGTAGACCAGCGTGGTCAGCACCACGACGGCCACCGCCGTCGGGGCGTCGCTGAAGACCAGCACCAGGGTCGAGAGCACCAGCACCGAGCCGGCGCCGGTCAGGTGCAGCACCCGCGACATCCTCGGACTGCCGTAGAGCACCGCGGCGTACAGCAGGTCGGTGTACATCAGGGTGGTCGCCAGGAGCGCCCCGCTGAAGATGCTGACCGCGAAGGCGATCCCGCCGACCGTGGCGATGAGAACCGGCCTGTTCCGGCGGACCAGCTCCAGCGAGGCCATCACCAGCAGCGGCGGTAGGGCCATCCAGCGGGGGATGTGACCCGAGCCGTCGTACACCTTCAGGGCGATCAGCAGCAGCCCCCCGAGCAGCCCGAAGAGCGCGATCGCCCGGTCCTCCTGCCGCGGGGTGAGTGTGGGTCTGCGCACGGCCCCATCAGATCATCCCCGGCGGGGCCGGCGGCTCCGGTGCGGGGAGGATCCCCCGTACATCGAAAGGTGCAGGCCCGGTTCGGCTCCCGCGACGACGACGCCCGCGCGCTCGTCGGGAACGCTGGAGGGGTCACCGAGAGCCGCGGAGCCCACCATGATCGTCACCCTCGTCCTCGCCGCCGAGGCCGCCTTCTGGATCCTCCTCGGGCTCGGCCTGGCCACCCGGTACCTGCTGCGGTGGCGCCGGGTGAGCACCGTGCTGCTGGTCGGGCTGCCGGTCGTCGACCTCACCCTGTTCGCCCTCACCGTGCTCGACCTGCGCGGCGGCGCCACCGCGAGCTGGACGCACGCGCTGGCCGCGGGCTACGCGGGCTTCTCGATCGGCTACGGGCCGTCGCTGGTCCGCTGGGCCGACCGGCACTTCCGGTACCGCTTCGCCGGCGGGCCCAAGCCGGTGCGGTCCCCCCAGTACGGCCCCGAGCGGACCCGCCACGAGTGGCGGATCTGCGGGCGGACGGTGGTCTCGGCCGCCATCACGCTGGGCCTGATCACCGCCCTGGTGCCGCTCTCCGCCGGCGCCGCGCACTTCTCCGACTTCACCGGCTGGTACGCGCGGCTGGGCATCACGGCCGCGATCAACGTGATCGTGGCGGCCTGCTACTCGCTCTGGCCGAAGGAGGCGCCGGCCGGCGCGATCGTCGAGGACGGCCGCGTGGTCGGCTGGACGATCCCGCGGCAGTAGGCCCCCGCCGGGGTCAGCGGTTCTCGCCCGGCACCCAGAGCACGTCGCCCCGCTCCTTGTTGGCCGTCCGGGCCAGGATGAACAGCAGGTCGGAGAGCCGGTTCAGGTACTTGGCGGTCAGCGGGTTGACGCTCTCCCCGTGCTCCTCGATGGCGGCCCAGGTGGCCCGCTCGGCCCGGCGCACCACCGTGCAGGCCAGGTGCAGGTGGGCGGCGCCGGCGGTGCCGCCGGGCAGGATGAAGCTGCGCAGCTTCTCCAGCGACTCCAGGAAGTGGTCGCAGTCCTCCTCCAGCCTGTCGATGTAGGACTGCAGCACCCGCAGCGGCGGGTACTTCGGGTCCTCCACCACCGGGGTGGCCAGGTCGGCGCCGACGTCGAAGAGGTCGTTCTGCACCCGGGTGAGCACCGCGGCGACGTCCTCCGCCAGCCCGCCGACGGCGATCGCCACGCCGATCGCGGCGTTCGCCTCGTTGGTGTCGGCGTACGCGACCAGGCGCGGATCGGTCTTGGTCGTACGACTCATGTCACCGAGCGCGGTGGTGCCGTCGTCGCCGGTACGGGTGTAGATGCGCGTCAGATTGACCATGGGGCCCAGCGTAGCCAAGCGGTTAGGCGACGTTAACCCTCCCCCGGCCTCGGCCGGGGGTCTCGTCGCTACGCGACGTTGACCCTCTGACCGGGGGGCGCCGCCTCCAGCCAGGCGAGGAAGCCGGTCAGCGCGTCCTCGCTCATCGCCAGCTCCAGCGGGGCGCCGTTGTGCAGGCACCTCAGGACGACCGAGCCGGAGAGCAGTGCCAGCTCCTCCTGCCCCTCGGGGTAGCGCCGGCCGAGCACCTCGATCTCCCGGCGGGGCAGCACCCGGCGCGGGCGCGGGGCGTACGAGAAGACCCGGAACCACTCGATCGAGTCACCGCTGTAGCGGCCGATACCAAAAACCCACCCCTTGCCGTCGGTCTGGGGGACCGGGGCCGAGGTGGGTTTGCCGTTCTCGTCGAGGTCGGGCTGCGTCGAGGCGTCGGCGGGCATTTTGAGCCGGTAGCTGCAGTCGAACGTGCCGCCGACCCGCTGGATCACACGGCGCCGTACCGCGAACGCGACCAGGCCGATCACACCAGCGGCCACGACCGCCGCACACACCACAAGGGCGAGGACCATGCTCACCTACCTCCTCGCTACCCGCGTTCCCCGTATCGGTCGTATCAAGCGACCGCATTGACCTACCAACTGATACGACAGTCCCGGGGTCACGCTCGCGCGTCCCCGGGACCGTCGGTCGACCCCGCTAGAGGGTCTGGCGCACTCAGGCGTGGGCCTTGAGACCGCGCGCCGCGAACAGACGCACCTCGGCGCGTCGCTCGGCGTGCTCGTCCAGGTCCGACTGCGCCTTCTCCAGTGCACGCTCGGCACGCGCGACGTCGATCTCGTCCGCCAGCTCGGCGATCTCCGCGAGCAGAGACAGCTTGTTGTCGGCGAAGGAGATGAAGCCGCCGTGCACCGCGGCGATCACGGTGCCGCCGTCCACCGTGCGGATGGTGACCGGACCGGTCTCCAGCACGCTCAGCACCGGGGTGTGGCCCGGCATGATGCCGGTGTCACCGGAGGCCGTACGGGCGACGACGATGGTGGCCGCACCGGACCACACCTTGCGGTCGGCTGCGACCAGCTCGACGTGCAGCTCAGCCAACGTGGGCTCCTAGGCTCATGCAACCCCCGATTACTCGGGAGTTTCGGTAAGAATAACGGGCCCGCGCCCCCGGCATGAAACCGGCGGCACGGATTTGACCGGAATCACAGCCGATGCGACGCGAGGGGTGGGTCCCAGGGCTGGGGCCCACCCCTCACGGTCACTCAGCTGCTACCGGCCGCGACTACTTCTTCGCGAGCTCGGCGGCGTTCTTCTCGAGGTCCTCGATGCCACCGCACATGAAGAAGGCCTGCTCCGGAACGGAGTCGTACTTGCCGTCCGCGATCGAGTTGAAGGCCTCGATGGTCTCGGACAGCGGCACGGTCGAACCCTCGACACCGGTGAACTGCTTCGCCACGTAGGTGTTCTGCGAGAGGAAGCGCTCGATGCGACGGGCACGGTGGACCGTGACCTTGTCCTCCTCGGACAGCTCGTCGATACCGAGGATCGCGATGATGTCCTGGAGGTCCTTGTACTTCTGCAGGATCCCCTTGATACGGATGGCCGTGTCGTAGTGGGTCTGCGCGATGTACCGCGGGTCGAGGATGCGGGACGTGGAGTCCAGCGGGTCGACGGCCGGGTAGATGCCCTTCTCCGAGATCGGGCGCGACAGAACGGTCGTCGCGTCCAGGTGGGCGAAGGTGGTGGCCGGGGCCGGGTCGGTCAGGTCGTCCGCGGGGACGTAGATCGCCTGCATCGAGGTGATCGAGTGACCACGGGTCGAGGTGATGCGCTCCTGCAGGAGGCCCATCTCGTCGGCCAGGTTCGGCTGGTAACCCACCGCGGAGGGCATACGGCCGAGCAGGGTCGACACCTCGGAACCGGCCTGGGTGAACCGGAAGATGTTGTCGATGAAGAGGAGCACGTCCTGCTTCTCGACGTCACGGAAGTACTCCGCCATGGTCAGCGCGGAGAGCGCGACGCGCAGACGGGTGCCCGGCGGCTCGTCCATCTGGCCGAAGACCAGCGCGGTCTTGTCCAGAACGCCCGAGTCGACCATCTCGTCGATGAGGTCGTTGCCCTCACGGGTGCGCTCGCCGACGCCGGCGAACACCGACACACCACCGAAGTTCTCGGCGACGCGGTAGATCATCTCCTGGATCAGAACGGTCTTGCCGACACCGGCACCACCGAACAGACCGATCTTGCCACCGGTGACGTACGGGGTGAGGAGGTCGATGACCTTGATGCCCGTCTCGAACATCTCGGTCTTGGACTCGAGGTCCTTGAACTCCGGGGCCTTGCGGTGGATCGGCCAGCGGACCTCGACCTGGGACTCGAACTCGTCCTTGTCGACGTTCAGCACGTCACCGAGGGCGTTGAAGACCTTGCCCTTGGTGATCTGGCCGACCGGCACGGAGATGGCCGCACCGGTGTCGGAGACCTGCGCGCCACGGACCAGGCCGTCGGTCGGCTGCATCGAGATGCCGCGGACCATGCCGTCGCCGAGGTGCTGGGCGACCTCGAGGGTCAGGGTCTTCTTGCCCGTGCCGTCGGGGTTGTCCACCTCGACGTGCAGGGCGTTGTACATGTCCGGAATCGCGTCGACGGGGAACTCCACGTCGACGACCGGGCCGATGACCCGCGCGACGCGGCCCGTCGCCGTGGTCGGCTCAACAGTGGTGGTCATTCTCATTCGCTCCCGCGGCTAGCGTCGGCGAGGGCGTTGGCACCGCCGACGATCTCGCTGATTTCCTGGGTGATCTCGGCCTGACGGGCCGAGTTGGCAAGCCGCGTGAGCGACTTGATGAGCTCGCCGGCATTGTCCGTCGCGCTCTTCATCGCGCGCCGACGAGCGGCGTGCTCCGAGGCGGCCGACTGCAGCAGCGCGTTGTAGATCCGGCTCTCGACGTACCGCGGCAGCAGCGCGTCGAGGACGCCCTCCGCCGACGGCTCGAAGTCGTACAGCGGGAAGATCTCGTTCTTGGCCTTCGACTCGTCGCTGAGTTCGACCTCGTCGAGCTTCAGCGGCAGCAGCCTGGCGTCGACCGCCGTCTGCGTCAGCATCGACTCGAACTTGGTCGAGACCAGGTGGAGCTCGTCCACGCCGCCCGTCTCGGCCGTGAAGGCCTCGATCAGGTCGGCCGACACGGCCTTCGCGTCGCCGTACGTCGGCTTGTCGGAGAACCCCGTCCACGAGCCGGCGACCGCGAGGTCACGGAAGCCGTAGTACGAGACGCCCTTGCGGCCGACGATGTACGTCACCACGTCCTTGCCCTCTTCGCGGAGCTTCGCACTGAGCGAGAGCGCCTGCTTGATGGCGTTGGTCGAGTAGCCGCCCGCCAGACCGCGGTCCGCCGTGATCAGCAGAACGGCGGCCCGGGTGGCGTTCGGGTTCTCGGTGGTGAGCGGGTGCTTGGCGTTGGACCGGGTGGCCACCGCCGTCACCGCCCGGGTGAGCTCATCGGCGTACGGAGTGGAGGCGGCCACCGCGCGCTGCGCCTTGACGATGCGCGACGCGGAGATCATCTCCATCGCCTTGGTGATCTTCTTCGTCGCGGTGACAGAGCGGATCCGGCGCTTGTAGACCCGAAGCTGTGCTCCCATGGGTCGTTACGTCCTTTCCCTCGCTACCGGACTCAGGCCTGCTCGCCGAGCAGCTTGCCGTCGGCGGTGGTGAAGCCCTGCTTGAAGGCGTCGATCGCGGTGGTCAGCGCGTCGACGGTGCCGTCGGCGAGCAGACCGGTCTCGACGATGCCGGCCAGCAGGTCCTTGTGCTGCAGGCGCACGTGGTCCAGGAACTCACGCTCGAAGCGACGGATGTCCGCCACCGGGACGTCGTCCAGCTTGCCGGTGGTGCCGGCCCAGATGGAGACGACCTGCTCCTCGACCGGGAACGGCTGGTACTGGCCCTGCTTCAGCAGCTCGACCATGCGCGCACCGCGCTCCAGCTGGGCCTTCGAGGCCGCGTCCAGGTCGGAACCGAAGGCGGCGAACGCCTCCAGCTCACGGTACTGGGCGAGGTCCAGGCGCAGACGGCCGGCGACCGAGCGCATGGCCTTGATCTGGGCGGAGCCACCGACGCGGGAGACCGAGATACCGACGTTCACGGCCGGGCGGATGCCGGCGTTGAACAGGTCGGACTCCAGGAAGCACTGGCCGTCGGTGATGGAGATGACGTTGGTCGGGATGTACGCCGAGACGTCGTTGGCCTTGGTCTCGATGATCGGCAGACCGGTCATCGAGCCGCCGCCGAGGGCGTCGTTCAGCTTGGCGCAGCGCTCCAGCAGGCGGGAGTGCAGGTAGAAGACGTCACCCGGGTAGGCCTCGCGGCCCGGCGGGCGGCGCAGCAGCAGGGAGACGGAGCGGTAGGCCTCGGCCTGCTTCGACAGGTCGTCGAAGATGATCAGGACGTGCTTGCCGTCGTACATCCACTCCTGGCCGATGGCCGAGCCGGTGTACGGGGCGAGGTACTTGAAGCCGGCCGGGTCGGAGGCGGGAGCGGCCACGATGGTGGTGTACTCCAGCGCGCCGGCCTCCTCCAGGGCGCCACGGACGGACGCGATGGTGGAGCCCTTCTGGCCCACGGCGACGTAGATGCAGCGGACCTGCTTCTCCGGGTCGCCCGAGCGCCAGTTGTCGCGCTGGTTGATGATCGTGTCGACGGCCACCGCGGTCTTGCCGGTCTGGCGGTCGCCGATGATCAGCTGACGCTGGCCACGGCCGATCGGGGTCATCGCGTCGATGGCCTTGATGCCGGTCTGCAGCGGCTGCTTGACCGACTTGCGGGCCATGACGCCGGGGGCCTGCAGCTCCAGGGCACGGCGGCCGGTGGAGGCGATGTCGCCCAGACCGTCGATCGGGTTGCCCAGCGGGTCCACGACGCGGCCGAGGTAGCCGTCGCCGACCGGCACGGAGAGGACCTCGCCGGTGCGGCGCACCGTCTGGCCCTCCTCGATGCCGCCGAACTCACCGAGGACGACGACACCGATCTCGCGGGTGTCGAGGTTCAGCGCGAGGCCGAGCGTGCCGTCCTCGAACTTCAGCAGCTCGTTCGCCATGACCGAGGGCAGGCCCTCGACATGCGCGATACCGTCCGCCGCGTCAGTGACCGTGCCGACCTCTTCACGCGAGGCGGCGTCCGGCTGGTACGACTGGACAAAGTCGGCCAGCGCGTCCCGGATCTCCTCCGGACGGATCGTAAGCTCCGCCATCAGGCTTCCCTGCTCTCCTAGTTTGCGATCCTCGGCCCGCCATTGAGGGCCGCAAGTATTCGACTCTCGGCCGGGTCTCTCGAACCGGCCGTACGATTTGCCGGCTCCTATTGGGAGCCGGTTCCCGACCGAGGGTCGGATGTGCTTCGGTGCTCAGCCTTCGAGCGACTGGCGAGCGCCTTCGAGGCGGCTCGACACGGTGCCGTCGATGATCTCGTCACCGATCTGGACCCGGACACCGCCGACGACCTCGGGGTCGACATCGATGTTCAGGTGCACCTGGCGGCCGTACAGCCGGCCCAGGGCGCCCGAGAGGCGGTCCTTCTGGCCGTCCGACAGCGGCACCGCGGTGGTGACCAGGGCCACCACGCGACCGCGCCGCGCCGCGGCGAGCTTCGAGTAGGACTCCAGGCCCTGCTCAAGGCTACGGCCACGCGGAGCGTTCACCAGGGCGGTGACCAGCCGGACGGTGCCGGCGTTGGCACGGCCGCCGAGCAGCTTCTTGATCAGCGCAGCCTTGGCGACGGCGCCGGCCTTCGGCTCGGTCAGCGCGGCGCGCAGCTCGTTGGAGCCGCTCACCACCCGGCCGAACCGGAACAGCTCGTCCTCGACGTCGTCCAGGACACCGGCCTTGTCGGCGGCGATGACCTCGGCGTACGCGGCCAGCTCCTCGACGGCGTCGACCAGGTCACGCGCACCCGACCAGCGGGAGCGGACCAGGCCGGAGACCAGGTCGAGGGTCTCGCCGGAGACCTGGCCGGTCAGCAGCGAGGAGACCAGCTGGGCCTTGTCCTGGCCCGACCGGGACGGGTCGGTCAGGACGCGGCGCAGCGACACCTCACGGTCCAGGAGGACCGTGACGGCGGTGAGCTCCTCGGCGAGCTTGGCCGCGTCCACCGAGGTGGAGTCGGTCAGGCCTTCGAGGTTCTGCCGCCCGGCGGCGAGGGCCTCACGGCTGGCGCCGATCACTTGGCCGCACCCTGAGCAACGGCGGCCTTGGCCTCCAGCTCGTCCAGGAAGCGGTCGATGACGCCGCTCTGCCGCGCGTGGTCCTCGAGGGACTCACCCACGATGCGGGAGGCCAGCTGCGAAGCGAGCGAACCCACGTCCTGGCGCAGGGCGGCAGTCGCCTGCTTCTTGTCGGCCTCGATCTGCGCGTGGCCGGCGGCGACGATGGCCTCGCGCTGACGCTGGCCCTCCTCGCGCATCTCGGTGAGCTGGGCAGCGCCCTGCTCGCGAGCCTGCTCGACGATGCGGGCAGCCTCGTGACGCGCCTCGGCGAGCTCGGCGCGGTACTGGTCAAGCAGGGCCTGGGCCTCGGCCTGAGCGGCCTCGGCACGCTCCATGCCGCCCTCGATGGCGTCCCGGCGCTCCGACAGCACCTTCTCGATGCTGGGGAGGAGCTTCTTGCCGAGGAGACCGAAGACGATGAAGAAGCAGAGCAGGCCGATGATGATCTCGGGCCATGCGGGGAGGAGAGGATTCATCTTCTCCTCGGCCGCGAGCGAAGCCGCGATGCTCATATCTGGACCTTCCTCGAATGGGTCTGCGGCAGGATTACTTGTTGCCGAAGACGAACGGCATGACGATGCCGATGAGGGCGAGCGCCTCGGTCAGCGCGAAGCCGATGAACATGTTGGAACGGATGAGGCCGGCGGCCTCGGGCTGACGGGCCATGGCCTGGACACCGTTACCGAAGATGAGACCGACGCCGATGCCGGGGCCGATCGCGGCGAGGCCGTAGCCGATGGACGCGACGGAACCGTAGACAGTGCCCTCAGCGAGGAAGCTCATTGCAGTTGTCCTTTGCAGGGTGGTGAACCGGTGGTGATTGGCCACCGGGCGATCCGGGAGGTTTGGTTCGGGGAGGGCCGGGGCCCCTGGCTCAGTGCGCCTCTTCGAGGGCACCGGCGATGTAGCTGCTGGCCAGCATCACGAAGATGTAGGCCTGCAGGAACTGGACCAGCAGCTCGAAGGCGGTCAGCGCGACGGCGACGATGAACGAGGCCGAGCCGTACAGCGCGCCCAGGGTCGGGCTGAGCAGGTACCAGGAGGCGATGGAGAACATCACGATCAGCAGGTGGCCGGCGAACATGTTCGCGAAGGCTCGGACCGCGAGCGTGAAGGGGCGCACGAAGATGTTCGAGAAGAACTCGATCGGCACCAGGATGAACATGACCCAGCCGGGGATGCCCGAGGGCCAGCAGAGGTTCTTGAGGCCGCCGACGAAGCCGTGCTTCTTGAAGGTCAGCGTCATGTAGGTGACCCACACGACACCGGCCAGGCCGGCCGGGAACGCGATCGCGGCCGTCACCGGGAACTGGGCGAACGGGATGATCGACATGATGTTCATCAGCCAGATGAAGAAGAACATCGAGACGAGCATCGGGACGTACTTCTCGCCCTTCTTGCCGATCGTCTCCAGCACGATGGACCGCTTGACGAAGTCGTAGCCGATCTCGGCGACCAGCTGCAGCTTGCCGGGAACGAGGCGCGGCTTGGCGAAGCTGACCCAGAAGAAGACGACCACCAGCAGCGCGACGACCATCGACAGCAGCATCGGCTTGTTGAAGTAGAAGCTGCCGATCGAGAAGATCGGCTTGAAGTCGAACTCGTTCAGGCCCGGGGCCGGGAAGCCGCAGCCAGCGTCCCCGAAGTGGCAACTGCCTGAGGCGAGGGACGTGAGCTGATCAGCACTCACCACGGACTCCTTCGTCGTGACGCATGGTTACGGCAACCTCGGTGTGTCGGCGTGGCCTGCGGCCACGGAGCGGCACTGGAACTTGATGGGTTTCTCGCGGACCCCGCGCGGCGGCTATCTGCGCCACAGCGGGACCATCGAAGACTGCGCGGGTCCGGGGGGCGATCCGTCCGTCTTCCGGACAGACCTGGCCTCTTCCCGTACTCCGTTGTTGCGACGGACGATAGCAGCCCGTCAGTGCGGCATAAACACCGCCCCCCTCGTTGGGGGGACAGTCGGGCCTCGTCACTGTTGACGCCCCGAGTCGGAAGGCTTGTCGCCCTTGTTTTCGGAGGCGTCGGTGTCGACGTAGAAGGTCTTGGCCTTGAGCGCACCGCGCACCTGGAAGCCCGTCCAGATCAGTGCGCAGCCCAGCAGCGTGAAGGCGAATGCCTGCCGGTTGAAGAGCTCGGTGTTCTTGAAGACGGCGAGGACGATGCCGACCAGCAGAATCTGAGTGGTGTAGACCAGGAGCGCCGCAGCCATCATGATGTGCGGGTTCGACCTGGTCAGCCGGTCGAGTGCGACCTGGCCGAAGCTGAAGAAGGCCATCACCAGCAGCGTTCCGAAGAGGGCGCCGAGCAGTCCCTTGCCACCCGCGACGGCAAAGGAGATCACCATGGCGATGATCCCGGCGACCGCAGTGGGAATCGCGGCGCCTCGGAGGATCCGGGCGTCGTTGGACGGCATGTCGGCAGCTCCGGCGGCATGTCGATGTGGCAGGGGGACGGGCACAGAACGTGGTGGTTGGCACCGGACCGAGGATCGCCGCAGGCCTTGCCGCTCCGCGGCGGGCCTGTCGAGGGAGACCGACCAGGGACGGAAGTCCTCCACC
Organism: Kitasatospora sp. NPDC056181; assembly: GCF_042266225.1. NCBI lineage: Bacteria > Bacillati > Actinomycetota > Actinomycetes > Kitasatosporales > Streptomycetaceae > Kitasatospora > Kitasatospora sp. NPDC056181. Next base: position 164,326 of record NZ_JBHJUK010000002.1, on the reverse strand, counting down.
TGTCAGGTCTTTCGGCGTGTTCTCGGTACTCGTGAACGGTATCACAAACTATTTGATGAGAGCTTTACCATGAATGTGTGGTACCTGTCACACCAACGGCCCAACGGTGCCGCCGTACGGGTGAACCACCTTGACGATACGTCAATTCGCCTACCGGCTGCGGTTGCTGCCGTTCCGGTTGCCGCCGACCGCGGGTGATCCCTTCGGCAGTTCACCCAGGAGTTCCTTGTCCTTCGCGGACAGTTCAGCCATCGGCGCCGAGGTCGGCGCGGGTGCCACCGCATCCTCCCCGACGGCCTGCGCGGCGCTCCGGGCGGCGCCGCGGCGCCGGTAGCGCGGCGGGACGAAGGCCTGCACCGCGCGCGGGGCCCGCGGGCGGAACCGCGGGGTGAGCAGCACCACCAGGCCGACCAGGCAGAGCCCGGCCAGCGTCAGCACGACGGTGCGGCCGGTGTTGGTGACCGAGAAGGCGACGGTGCCGAAGGCGATCAGCGCGGCCCAGAAGTACATGATCAGTACGGCGCGGCTGTGCGAGTGGCCGACCTGGAGCAGCCGGTGGTGCAGGTGCCGCTTGTCGGCGGCGAACGGCGACTGGCCGGCCCAGGTGCGGCGGACCACGGCGAGCAGCAGGTCGGCCAGCGGCAGGGCGATGACGGTCAGCGGCAGCAGCAGCGGGATGTAGATCGGGACGAGGGCGTGCACCGTGGCGGTCTGCGAACCGGTCTCGCTGGTGATGAGGTCCGGGTCGACGCGGCCGGTGATGGAGATCGCGGCGACGGCCAGCATCAGGCCGAGCATCATCGAGCCGGAGTCGCCCATGAAGATCCGGGCCGGGTGCAGGTTGTGCGCCAGGAAGCCCAGGCACATGCCGATCAGCAGCACGCTGAACAGCACGGCGGGGGCCGCGTCCATGATGTTGTAGCCGTACCAGAGCCGGTAGGAGTACAGGAAGAACGCCATCGCGGCGATGCAGACCATGCCGCCGGCCAGGCCGTCCAGGCCGTCGATGAAGTTCACCGCGTTGACCATGACGACGACCATGGTGACCGAGATGACCATGCCCTGGGTGGGGCTGACGGCGACCGCGCCGACACCGGGCACCGGCAGGGTGATCACGGTGACCCCCTGCCAGACCATCACACCGGCGGCGATCATCTGACCGCCCAGCTTGACCAGGGCGTCGACGCCCCACTTGTCGTCGAGCACGCCGAGCAGCCACATGATCCCGGCGCCGGAGAGCAGCGCGCGGATGTCGGTGCCCTGCGAGAAGACCTTGGAGAGGTTGTCCAGCTGCGAGGCGACCAGGATGCCCGCGCAGAGGCCGCCGAACATGGCGATGCCGCCGAGTCGCGGCGTGGGCTCGCGGTGCACGTCACGGGCGCGGACCGGCGGCATCGCGCCGGCCGCGATGGCGAACTTCCTGACCGGGCCGGTCAGCAGGTAGGTGACGGCCGCGGTGCAGAACAGCACCAGCAGATACTCACGCACCACTGGCCTCCTGCGTCACTGTCCGACGGGTCGGTACCGAAGGTACTCCCGTGCCTGTCCGGGTATCGAGGTGCGTCGCCACGGCACACACCTTATTGAGTCGGACGCCCGGGACGTGCATCGCGGTTCGCCCTACCGGGTAGGTGACCCCGGCTCCTCGCCTACGCGCGGTCGGCGAAGGCCCGTGCGAGCTCCCGGACCCGCCGGCCGATCCGTACGTCCGTGCCCTCCGCGAGCAGGCGGCCGATCAGCCCGGCGATCTCGGTCAGCTCGGCCTCCCCCATGCCCTGCGAGGTGACCGTCCCGGTGCCGAGCCGGATCCCGGAGGCCTCGGAGGGCGGCGCGGGGTCGTACGGCAGGGCGCACTTGCCGAGCATCAGTCCGGCGACGGCGCAGCGGCGCTCGGCCTCGGCGCCGCTGACCCCCAGCGGGCCGACGTCGGCGGTGACCAGGTGGGTGTCGGTGCCGCCCGTCAGTGGGCGCATACCGGCCTGCGCGAGCCCCGCGGCCAGGACGCGCGCCCCCGCGACGGTGCGGTGGGCGTACGCGCGGTACCCGGGGGTGGCCGCCTCGGCCAGCGCGACGGCCTTGCCGGCCACCTCGTTCATCGCCGCGCCGCCCTGGCTGAACGGGAAGACCGCCCGGTCGATCCGCTCGGCCAGCCCGGTGGTGCAGAGCAGCAGGCCGCCGCGCGGGCCGCGGAGCAGCTTGTGGGTGGCGGCCACGGTGACGTCCGCGTACGGCACCGGCGAGGGCGCGACGCCCGCCGCGACCAGGCCGGTGGTCTGCGCCGCGGAGGCGATCAGGTAGGCGTCCACCTCGTCGGCGATCTCCCGGAAGGCGGCCCAGTCCGGGTGCCGGGGGTAGGAGATGGAGCCGGCCACGATGGCCTTCGGGCGGTGCTCGCGCGCGAGCTCGCGGACCTGGTCGAGGTCGATCAGTCCGTCCTCGCGGCGCACCCCGTAGCCGACGAAGTCGAACCAGCGTCCGGAGAAGTTGGCACGCGAGCCGCAGCTCAGGTGGCCGCCGTGCTCCAGCGACATCGCCAGCACCACGTCGCCCGGCCGCAGCAGCGCCGCGTACGTCGCCAGCATCGCCGAAGTGGCCGACCGCGGCTGGACGTTGGCGTGCGGGGCGGCGAAGAGCTCGCGGGCCCGGTCGATCGCCAGCAGCTCGGCGGCGTCCGCCAGCGCGCAGCCGGTGTGGTGACGCCGGCCGGGGTAGCCCTCGGCGTACTTGTCGATCAGCGGGCCGGTGAGGGCGGCCAGCACGGCGGGGCTGGTGAGGTTCTCCCCCGCCAGCAGCTGGACGCTCTCGGCCCGCCGCTCGGCCTCGGCGGCGAGCAGGTCGGCCAGCTGCGGGTCGGCCCGTCGCAACGCCTCGGACGCCCACCGGCGCCCCGTCGTCTCGGAGGATCCGGTCACGGCATCGGCGACGGTCATGGCGGGGCTCCCGGGGCGCGTCGGGTGGATCCCTCCAGCGTAGGTCGGGGGATCGCGGCCGTCCTGCCGACGCGGGGGCGGTGCACCCGGGCGGGCGTCCGCCGCGGCCGGAAGGGTGTCAGGATGCGCCGTCAGGCCCTGCGTCCTGAGCGCGCGCCGGTGCCGCGTTCGCGGGGACCGGCGAATGCTGCCGCGGTCAGGCCCGGCGGCAGGAGGGCGCGCCGCGTTCAGGTGCGCGCGGGCACGCCGGTGAGCGCGGTGACCACCGGGTCCACCGCGTGGAATATCTCCTCGCCGCAGTTGCGGAACATGCCGATCGGCGCGCCGTACGGGTCGTGCACCTCGTCCGACTCCGGGCTGGAGGCGAGCAGCCAGCCGCGCAGCGCGGCGGCGGCCCTGACCAGGGCGCGGGCACGCTCGGTGACGTCCGCGCCGCGGCGCGGGTCGGGCAGGGTGCCCGGGTCTATCGTCCGGACCAGGCGGGTGAACTCCTTCAGGGTGAAGGTGCGCAGCCCGGCCTCGTGGCCCATCGAGATCACCTGGGCGCGGTGGTCCAGGGTGGCGGTGAGCACCAGGTCGGCCTCGACCACGTGCTCGTCCAGCAGCTCGCGGCCGGCGAAGCCGCCGCTGTCGGCGCCGTACTCGTCCAGCACCGTGGCGGCGTGCTCCTCCATCGGCGCGCCGACGTGGCCCCAGGTGCCGGCGCTCTCCACGAGGATGCGCCCGGCCACCCGGGGGCTGAGCCGGGTGTCCAGCTCACGCCGGGTGAGCCGCTCGGCGATCGGCGAGCGGCAGATGTTCCCCGTGCAGACGAACAGGATCCGGAAGTGGTCCAGCGGCCTGGGACCCACGCTCAGGTACGGCGATATGCCGGGCCCGGCATGGAGGGAGGCGGCCGTCAACTGCCGGCCTCCAGGTCGGGGACGACCTCCCTCAGCTGCTCGGCGCTGATCGCGCCGGCCCGCAGCAGGACCGGGACCTTACCCGTGACGTCGACGATGGAGGAGGCGGTGGCGTGGTCGGCCGTGCCGCCGTCCAGGTAGACCGAGATGGCGTCGCCGAGCTGCTGCTCGGCCTCGTCGCAGGTGGACGGCGACGGGCCGCCGGTCTTGTTGGCGCTGGAGACGGCGAGCGGGCCGGTGGTGTTCAGCAGCTCGATCGCGACCGGGTGCAGCGGCATCCGGACGGCGACGGTGCCGCGGGTCTCGCCGAGGTCCCAGCGCAGCGAGGGCTGGTGCCGGGCGACCAGGGTGAGGCCGCCGGGCCAGAAGGCGTCGACGAGCTCCCAGGCCTGCTCGGAGAAGTCGGTGACCAGGCCGTGCAGGGTGGTCGGCGAGCCGACCAGGACCGGCGAGGGCATGTTGCGGCCGCGGCCCTTGGCGGCCAGCAGGGCGGCGACGGCCTCCGGCGAGAAGGCGTCCGCGCCGACCCCGTAGAGGGTGTCGGTGGGCAGCACGACGAGTTCACCCCGGCGGATGGCCGAGGCGGCCTCGCGCAGGCCGGTGGCGCGGTCCCCTGCATCGGCACAGTCGTAGCGGCGGCTCATCGGTGCGGTCCCCTTCCGAGATGGCTCAACACGTGGGCGGGCGCGTTCACAGCGACGCCCTGCGGGTCGTGGTGCTGCGCTGGATGGTCACGACGAGGCCTTCCGGACCGTCGTGCCGTGCTGGATGGTCACAACGACGCCCTTCGGGCCGTCGTGAAGCGCGGCCGGTTGTTCAGGTCGCGGTGGTCGGCGGCGTCCGTCCAGCCGCCTTCCTCGTTGAAGATCCACGGCACCTGGCCGCCCTGGGTGTCGGCGTGCTCGATCACCACGGCGCCGCCCGGGCGCAGCAGGCGGGCGGCGACCCGCTCGATGCCGCGGATGGTGTCCAGCCCGTCCTCGCCGGAGAACAGCGACATCTGCGGGTCGTGGTCGCGGGCCTCCGGCGCCACGTACTCCCACTCGGTGAGCGGGATGTACGGCGGGTTGGAGATCACCAGGTCGAAGCGGCCGTCCCAGGAGCGGTCGTCGGCGAAGGCCTTGGTGGCGTCACCGGCGTGCAGGGTGACCCGGGCGCGGTCGGAGCTGGCCTCGATGTTGCGCCGGGTGTACTGCAGCGCCCCCTCGTCCAGCTCGAAGGCGTGCACGGTGGAGCGCGGCAGCTCCTGGGCGAGGGCCAGCGCGATGGCGCCGGAGCCGGAGCAGAGGTCGACCACCAGCGGCTCGGCGACGTCCATGTCACGGACGGCGTCTATGGCCCACTCGACGACCGTCTCGGTCTCCGGGCGGGGCACGAAGACCCCGGGGCCGACCTCCAGCTCCAGGTAGCGGAAGAACGCCCGGCCGGTGATGTGCTGGAGCGGCTCGCGCGCCTCGCGGCGGGAGACGGCCTCCCAGTAGCGGGCGTCGAAGTCCGCGTCCTTGACCGTGTGCAGCTGGCTGCGCTTGACGTTGTGGACGTGTGCGGCGAGCTCCTCCGCGTCGAAGCGCGGCGACGGCACACCGGCCGCGGCCAACCGCTGGGTGGCCTGGGCCACCTCGGCGAGCAGCAGGTTCACGTACGACCTCTTGTTTCTGCGCTGCGGCTTCTCTGGTGCGTCCGGGGCCCGGACGCCGGTCTCAGTTCTGCTGGGCCGCCGCGAGCTTGGCGGCCGCGTCGGCGTCCACGCAGGACTGGATCACCGCGTTCAGGTCGCCGTCCAGGACCTGGTCCAGGTTGTACGACTTGAAGCCCGTGCGGTGGTCCGAGATGCGGTTCTCGGGGTAGTTGTACGTGCGGATCCGCTCGGAGCGGTCCACGGTGCGGACCTGGCTGCGGCGCGCGTCCGAGGCCTCCCGCTCGGCCTCCTCCTGCGCGGCGGCCAGCAGCCGCGAACGCAGGATGCGCATCGCCTGCTCCTTGTTCTGGAGCTGGCTCTTCTCGTTCTGGCAGGACGCCACGATACCGGTCGGCAGGTGGGTGATCCGGACCGCGGAGTCGGTGGTGTTGACCGACTGGCCGCCGGGGCCGGACGAGCGGTAGACGTCGATCCGCAGGTCGTTGGCGACGATCTCGACCTCGACCTCCTCCGCCTCGGGGGTGACCAGCACGCCCGCCGCGGAGGTGTGGATGCGGCCCTGCGACTCGGTGGCGGGGACGCGCTGCACGCGGTGCACGCCGCCCTCGTACTTCAGCCGCGCCCAGACGCCCTGGCCGGGCTCGGTGCTGCCCTTGGTCTTCACGGCCACCGACACGTCCTTGTACCCGCCGAGGTCGGACTCGTTGGAGTCGATGATCTCGGTCTTCCAGCCGATCCGCTCGGCGAAGCGCAGGTACATCCGGAGCAGGTCACCGGCGAACAGCGCGGACTCCTCGCCGCCCTCGCCCGCCTTGATCTCCAGGATGACGTCCTTCTCGTCGCTCGGGTCGCGCGGGACGAGCAGCAGCCGCAGCTCCTCCGTCAGCTCCTCGCGGCGGGCCTCGGAGTCCTTCACCTCGGCGAGGAACTCCGGCTCCTCGGCGGCGAGTTCGCGGGCGGCCTCGATGTCCTCGCCGGCCTGCTTCCAGGCCCGGTAGACCCGGGTGATCGGGGTCAGCTCGGCGTACCGCTTGGCCAGCTTGCGCGCGTTGGCCTGGTCGGCGTGGACGGACGGGTCGGCCAGCCTCGTCTCGAGGTCGGCGTGCTCGACGAGGAGCTCTTCGACTGCCTCGAACATGGGTGGCCTTCTTCCCGTGGGTTGCGGTGGTGGGGGTCGCGGGGCGCTCGTGCGCCGTGGGACGCGAACGGCGCCGGTCCCCAACGCCCCCGGAACGAGTACGGGGGCGCCGGGAACCGGCGCCGAGGGAGCGCTAGGCCTTCGCGCTGTGCTGCTTGCCGAAGCGGGCCTCGAAGCGGGCCACGCGGCCACCGGTGTCGAGGATCTTCTGCTTGCCGGTGTAGAACGGGTGGCACTGCGAGCAGACCTCGGCGCGGATCTCGCCACTGGTCTCGGTCGAGCGGGTGGTGAACTCGTTGCCGCAGGTGCAGGTCACACGGGTGACCACGTACTCGGGGTGAACGTTGGGCTTCAAGGGGTTCTCCTAGTGTTCGGGAGGGCACCGGGTCGGCGACTGGAGTGCCGCACGTGAACCGGGACCGACGGACCAGTCTGCCAGGACCGGCCGCTTCTTCCCAAACCGGGAGGCGTTCCGGGATATTCCGGGCCCGGACTCAGCGGGGCGCGGTCGCCCGCGCCGAAGGCCCGGCGGTGCCCGCCCGACCGTTCGCCGGGGCCTTCGCGGGGGCCGTGGGGGTCGCCTGGGCGGGGTTCCCGGGCTGGGCCGCCACCACGGCCTGCGGGAGCGCCTGGTCGGCCTTCAGGGCCGCCCAGAGCTGGTCCGCCTGCGGCTGCTGCGCGACCACCCGGTTGGGGTCGCCGGGGGCCGCCACCACCGGCAGGGTGACCATGGACAGCTGGTCCGGGCCGATCCCCTTGAGCTCCTGGGCCAGCCCCACCAGGGAGTTCACCGAGGCCAGCGCCGAGTCGGTGGTGATGGAGCGGGTCAGCGTGTCGCCGATCGACCAGAGCTTGACCGGGTCGGAGAAGAACCCGATCCCGCCGGCCTGCTGGAGCAGCGACCTCACCATCTGCTTCTGCAGCTCGATCCGGCCGAGGTCGCTGCCGTCGCCGACGCCGTGCCGGGTGCGGACGAAGGCCAGCGCCTGCCTGCCGTCGAGGTGGTGCTCGCCGGCCGCCAGGTCCAGCCCGCTGTCCTGGTCGTGAATGGGGACCGTGGTGGTCACGGTGGCCCCGCCCATCGCGTCCACGACCCGGGCGAAGCCGGCGAAGTCGATCTCGACGTAGTGGTCCATCCGCAGCCCGGTGAGCTGCTCCGTGGTCTTGACCGCGCACGCGGCGCCACCGGTCTCGTACGCGCTGTTGTACATCGCGCGCCCGGCCCCCGGGGCGGCCTTGCCGTTCCGGTCGGTGCAGTCGGGCCGGGCGACCAGGGTGTCCCGGGGTATCGAGACCACCTCGGCCCGCGAGTGGTCCTGGCTGACGTGCACCACCATGGCGGTGTCCGAGCGGGCGGTGTCGCCGGTGTCGCCGCCGGCCAGGTCGCCGTTCCCGCCGGCCCGCGAGTCCGAGCCGAGCACCAGGACGTTGAACGAGCCGTCGGTGGCGGACGGCGGGCGGGCGGTGCCCAGCCGGGCGTCGATGTCGACGCTCTTGATGTTGCCGTTGAGCTTGAAGTACGCGTAGCCGGCCGCCCCGGCACCGAGGACGACGAGCGCGGCGAACGCGCACGCGGCCACCCGCAGGACCTTGCGGCGGCGGCTCAGGACCCGCTTGTGCTCAGCCATACGGTCCAGAGTAAATCGGACAACATGATCCAAAGGGGTCAATGTGTCCCAACTCTGGAACAACGCACGGAACCCCGGTCCGCTCGCGCGAACCGGGGTTCCGTGCCGGTGGATCAACCGATGACGGTCAGTCGCCGGACCCGGGGGTCGTCTTGGCGATCTGCATCAGGAACTCGGCGTTGGACTTGGTCTGCTTCATCTTGTCCAGCAGCAGCTCGATCGCCTGCTGCGAGTCGAGCGCGTGCAGCACCCGGCGGAGCTTCCAGACGATGGCCAACTCCTCGCTGCCCAGCAGGATCTCCTCCTTGCGGGTGCTGGAGGCGTCGACGTCGACGGCCGGGAAGATGCGCTTGTCCGAGAGCTTCCGGTCGAGCTTGAGCTCCATGTTGCCGGTGCCCTTGAACTCCTCGAAGATCACCTCGTCCATCCGCGAGCCGGTCTCGACCAGCGCGGTGGCCAGGATGGTCAGCGAGCCGCCGTTCTCGATGTTGCGCGCGGCACCGAAGAACTTCTTCGGCGGGTACAGCGCGGTCGAGTCGACACCACCGGACAGGATGCGGCCGGAGGCCGGCGCCGCCAGGTTGTAGGCACGACCCAGGCGGGTGATCGAGTCCAGCAGGATCACCACGTCGTGGCCCAGCTCCACCAGGCGCTTGGCGCGCTCGATGGCCAGCTCCGCGACCGTGGTGTGGTCCTCGGCCGGGCGGTCGAAGGTCGAGGAGATGACCTCGCCCTTCACCGACCGCTGCATGTCGGTGACCTCCTCCGGACGCTCGTCGACCAGGACGACCATCAGGTGGCACTCGGGGTTGTTGTGGGTGATCGCGTTGGCGACCGCCTGCAGCACCATCGTCTTGCCGGTCTTCGGCGGCGCGACGATCAGACCGCGCTGGCCCTTGCCGATCGGCGACACCAGGTCGATGATCCGGGTGGTCAGCACGCCCGGGTCGGTCTCCAGGCGGAGCCGCTCCTGCGGGTAGAGCGGGGTCAGCTTGTTGAACTCGGGGCGGCCGCGGCCGCTCTCCGGGTCCATGCCGTTGACCGAGTCCAGCCGCACCATGGCGTTGAACTTCTCGCGGCGCTCGCCGTCGCGCGGCTGGCGCACCGCACCGGTGATGGCGTCACCCTTGCGCAGGCCGTTCTTGCGGACCTGGGCGAGCGAGACGTAGACGTCGTTCTGGCCCGGCAGGTAGCCGGAGGTGCGCACGAACGCGTAGTTGTCGAGGATGTCGAGGATGCCCGCGACCGGGATCAGCACGTCGTCGTCGCCGACCTGCGGCTCGGCGGGGCCGACCTCGAAGCCCTCACGACGCCCACGGCCCCGGCGGTCGCGGTAACGGCCGCGGCGGCCGCGCCGGCCGTCGCCGAACTCGTCGTCGTCGTAACCGCCCTGCTGCGCCTGCGGCTGGACCTGCTGGCCGCCCTGGCGGTTCTGCTGGCCGTCGCCCTGGCCGGCCTGCTGCTGGCCGCCCTGGCGGTCGGCACGGTCGGTGCGGTCGGCACGGTCCCGTCGGTTGCGGCGGTCACGGCGCGACTCGCGGCTGTCGGCGTCCTGGCCGGCCTGGGCCTCGCCGGCCTCCTGGCGGCCCTCGCGCTCGCCGCCCTCGCGGCGGTCGCGGCGGTCCCGGCGGTCGCGGCGGGTCTCGGTGCGACCCTCCTCCCGGCCCTCGAAGGCGCGGGTCTCGGCCGGGCGGGCCTCGGCCTGCTTGGCCTCGGTGACGACCGCGGCGGGCGCCTCGGCGGCGGCCTCGGCGGTCGGGGCGCCGGCGGCCGAGGTGGCACGGCGGCGGGTGCGCTCGGCACGGGCCGGCGCGGCGGTCTCGGCGGCGGCCTGGACCGGGATCTCGATCTGGGCCTCGGCGGCGGCCGGGGCCTCGGCCTGCGCGGCCTTGGTGCGGCGGGCGGGCTTCTCGGCCGGCTCGGCGGCGGCCGTCTTGGCGGCGGCACGCTTGGTCGCCGGGGCGGCCGTGGTGGCACCGGCGGCGAGCAGCGGGTCCCCGCCGCTCTTCTCCTTGATGGCCTCGATCAGCTGGCTCTTGCGCAGGCGTCCCGTGCCGCTGATCCCCAGCGTCGAGGCGAGCTTCTGGAGCTCGGCCAGGACGAGCCCGTCGAGGCCCGCGGCGGCGGTGCGACGGCGCCGGGCCGGGGCCGCGGGGGCGGCGGCTGCGTCCGACGCCTCGGCGTCCGGGCGCGCGCCCATCAGATCGGTGGTGTCGCTCACTAAGGGTCCTTCCCTGGAGCGGACGTCGGCCTGTCTGGCTCGGCGACCGGTTGTGCTGTCCTGACCAACGCTCGACTGCGTCGGTCCGAGGCGGTGATCCCCCGGATGGCGGTAGCCAGTCGGAGGAGAGCTGCGAGGTGCGGTGCATGAAGCACGGTGGTGCTGAGTGGCGCGATGGGACGGTCGCGTGCCGACCCCGCGCTGCCTGTGAATCCCGGGCCCCCGTCGCGTGACGGTGGCCCGCGCTCCGCCCGTCCTGGCCTCGGGTTGGAGGCTGCGGGTGGGAGTCAGGTGCCGTCACGGCTTCGGGATGCGACCGCAAGTTGCGCAGGCAGGCTGCGTACGCGCTGCGGTGGGCTCCCGGAGAATCGTCGCCCCGTGCATCGCCGGGACTCCGCGTGAGCGGAGTGCTGGGATCGGGACGCGGCGCACCGAGCCCCGGAGGGCACCTGGTGCAGCAATGAGGTTAACACTACCGACCCCCTCAGACATTCCCCAGCCTTGCGCTTGCCAATCGTGTCCGGACAACCCGGCTCCGGTCGGCGCCGGTCCGGGCCGTCGGACGTGCTCCGACGTGGTGCTCAGACGTCGAGCGGGAGCACCGTGGCCCCGGCCCGGTCGAGCTCCAGCCGGTGCGCGGCGAACACCGGGCCGCCGTGGCCGTGGTCGCCTGCGAAGGCCAGCACCTTGTCGGCACCCGCCTCGTCGGTGAGCGCCAGCACGGTCGGACCGGCCCCGGAGATCACCGCCGGGACGCCCTCCGCGCGCAACGCCCCCACCAGCGCGGCACTGTCCGGCATCGCGGAGGCCCGGTAGTCCTGGTGCAGCCGGTCCTCGGTGGCGGCGAGCAGCAGCTCGGGCCGCCGGGTCAGGGCCTCCACCATCAGCGCGGCGCGGCCCGCGTTGACGGCGGCGTCGGCCAGCGGGACGGTCTTGGGCAGCAGGCCGCGGGCGGTCTCGGTGAGCACCTCGGTGGACGGGATGAACACCACCGGGACGACCTGCGCGGACGGCTCCAGGGTCACGGCCCTGGCGGACTCCTCGTCGGTCCAGGCCACCGTGAAGTTGCCCCGCAGGCAGGACGCGACGTTGTCGGGGTGGCCCTCCAGCTCGGAGGCGAGGGCCAGCAGCGCCTCGTCGTCCAGCGCGGACGGGCCGCCGATGGTGACGGCGCGGGCGGCCACGATGCCGGCGCAGATCGCGGCGGACGAGGAACCCAGGCCACGGCCGTGCGGTATCCGGTTGGCGCACACCACTTCGAGGCCGCGCGGCTGGCCGCCGAGGCGGTCGAAGGCGGCGCGCATCGAGCGGACCACCAGGTGGCGCTCGTCACGGGCCAGGGTGTCGGCACCCTCGCCGGCGATGTCGACGGAGAGTCCGGAGTCGGCGACCCGGACGACCACGTCGTCGTACAGACCCAGGGCGAGTCCGAAGGCGTCGAAACCGGGGCCGAGGTTGGCGCTGGTCGCGGGAACCCGGACCCGGACGGCGGCGGCACGGAACGCAGGACCGGCCATGCGGTGGACTCTCCTGGGGAAATCGGGCGGCGCGAAGCGCGTCGGTGCGAGGGTGGGGATGGGCCGCGGGCCCCGGCCGGGGCGGGCGGTCACAGTCGTCGGCGCGGCCCGCAGACGGGCCGGACCCGGGGCATGTGCCACACGGCCGAACCCAGAGTATCGAAGAGAGGTTCCACAGTGGTACACCCCGTGGGCCTTCGATCTGGTGTGTTGCCGTTTCTGGCCGGAATGCATGCCGGAATGGCACCGGAATGCACGCTGGAATTGACACAAAAGTGTCAGCCGAGAACGGCGGCGGGCCGACCCCCGAAAGGGTCGGCCCGGACACCGTTCACGGGGTGACCCGGCTCAGTCCAGCAGGCCGAGGCGGCGGGCGGCGGCCTCCGCGTCGATCGGGACCACCTGGGGCTGCGGGGCGCCGGCCACGGCCCAGTCCGGGTCCTTGAGGCCGTTGCCGGTCACGGTGCAGACGATCCGCTGGCCCGGGTCGACCAGGCCGGCCTCCGCCTTGGCCAGCAGGCCGGCCACCGAGGCGGCCGAGGCGGGCTCCACGAAGACGCCCTCCTGAGCGGCCAACAGCCGGTAGGCGGACAGAATCTGACGATCCGTCACCTTGTCGATGAGACCGCCCGATTCGTCCCGCGCGGCCAGCGCGAAGTCCCAGGAGGCCGGGTTGCCGATCCGGATCGCGGTGGCGATGGTCTGCGGCTTGAGCACCGGCGCACCGTCCACGATCGGGGCCGAGCCGGCGGCCTGGAAGCCCCACATCCGCGGGGTGCGGGCGGCCAGCCCGTCGGTGGCGTATTCGCGGTAACCCTTCCAGTACGCGGTGATGTTGCCCGCGTTGCCGACCGGGAGGACGTGGATGTCGGGTGCGTCGCCGAGCATGTCCACGATCTCGAAGGCCGCGGTCTTCTGGCCCTCGATCCGGACCGGGTTCACCGAGTTGACCAGCGCCACCGGGTACTTCTCGGACAGTTCACGCGCAAGGGTGAGGCAGTCGTCGAAGTTCCCGTCCACCTGAAGGATCTTGGCGCCGTGGACCAGCGCCTGACCCATCTTGCCGAGCGCGATCTTGCCCTGCGGGACCAGCACCGCCGACACCATCCCGGCGCGCACCGCGTAGGCGGCGGCGGAGGCCGAGGTGTTGCCGGTGGAGGCGCAGATGACGGCCTGGGCGCCGTCCTCCTTCGCCTTGGAGATGGCCATCGTCATGCCGCGGTCCTTGAAGGACCCGGTCGGGTTGGCGCCCTCGACCTTGAGGTAGACCTCGCAGCCGGTGCGCTCGGAGAGCACCCGGGCGGGGACGAGCGGCGTGCCGCCCTCCAGCAGGGTGACCACGGGAGTGGAGTCGGTGACCGGCAGGCGGTCGCGGTACTCCTCGATCAGGCCGCGCCACTGGTGGGTGTGCGCGCCTCTGGCGATCACGGCGTTCATGGCTGTTCCTACTCCCCTTCAACCCGCATGATGCTGGCCACGTCCCGCACGCTGTCGAGCGCGCGGAGCTTGTCGACCGTCGCCGACAGGGCGGCGTCGGTGGCACGGTGGGTGACCACGACGAGCGAGGCGTCGCCGTCGCGGCCCTGCTGGCGCACGGTGTCGATGGAGACCCCGTGCTCGGCGAAGACGGACGCCACCTGCGCGAGCACGCCCGCGCGGTCGTCCACGTCCAGGCTGACGTGGTACCGGGTGACGACCTCGTCCATCGGCTTGGCCGGCAGCTGCGTGTACACGGAGTCACCGGGGCCGGTGGCGCCGGCCAGCTTGTTGCGGCAGACCGCGACCAGGTCGCCGAGCACCGCCGAGGCGGTCGGCGAGCCGCCCGCGCCCGGGCCGTAGAACATCAGGCGCCCGGCCGCCTCGGCCTCGACGAACACCGCGTTGTACGCCTCGCGGACGGACGCCAGCGGGTGCGACAGCGGGATCATCGCCGGGTGCACCCGCGCGGTGACGGACTCGCCGTCGGCCGCCCGCTCGCAGATCGCGAGCAGCTTGACGACGCAGCCCATCTCCTTCGCGGAGGCGATGTCGGCGGCGGTCACCTCGGTGATGCCCTCGCGGTAGACGTCCGCCGCGGTCACCTTGGTGTGGAAGGCGATCCCGGCCAGGATCGCGGCCTTGGCGGCGGCGTCGAAGCCCTCGACGTCGGCCGTCGGGTCCGCCTCGGCATAGCCGAGCGCGGTGGCCTCCTCCAGCGCCTCCGAATAGCCGGCGCCGGTGGTGTCCATCTTGTCGAGGATGAAGTTGGTGGTGCCGTTCACGATGCCCAGCACCCGGTTGACCTTGTCCCCCGCGAGGGACTCGCGCAGCGGGCGCAACAGCGGGATCGCTCCGGCCACCGCGGCCTCGTAGTAGAGGTCCACGCCGGCCTCGGCGGCCGCGGCGTGCAGCTCGGTGCCGTCCTGGGCGAGCAGCGCCTTGTTGGCGCTGACCACCGAGGCGCCCTGCTTGAACGCCGACAGGAGGAGGTGTTTGGACGGCTCGATGCCGCCCACGACCTCGATCACCACGTCGATGTCGCCCCGGTTGACCAGGGCCTCGGCATCGGTGGTGACCAGGTGATCGGGCACTCCCGGGCGGGTCCGGCCCGCCCGGCGGACCGCGATGCCGGCGAGCTCGACCGGCGCGCCGATGCGCGCGGCGAGGTCGGCGGCGTCCGTCGTCATGATGCGCGCCACCTCGGAGCCCACCACACCACAGCCCAGCAACGCCACCTTCAGCGGCCGCGTACGCATCATCCGACTCCGCTCTGCATTCGTCCTGCTTCGGTATTCCGGCGGGATTTCGGGGGTCCGCCGAAACTTCGGTCCGTACCAGTCTCCGGGACTTTCCGTACGGATCTACGGTCGTTCCATGATCTGAGACGAGAATTTCGTCATCCGATATCGAGACGCAGGAGATCCTCCTCCGTCTCGCGCCGGACGATCACCCGGGCCGCGCCGTCCCCGACGGCCAGCACGGGGGGCTTGAGGGCGTGGTTGTAGTTGCTGGCCATCGAGCGGCAGTAGGCGCCGGTGGCCGGCACCGCGATCAGGTCGCCGGGGGCCAGGTCGGCGGGCAGGAAGGCGTCCCGCACCACGATGTCGCCGGACTCGCAGTGCTTGCCCACCACGCGGACCAGCATCGGCTCGGCGTCGCTGGCGCGCGACACCAGGGCCACCGAGTACTCGGCGTCGTAGAGCGCCGTCCGGATGTTGTCGGACATGCCGCCGTCCACGCTGACGTAGGTGCGCAGGCCCTCCAGCGGCTTGACGGTGCCGACCTCGTACAGCGTGAAGGCGGTCGGGCCGACGATCGCGCGGCCGGGCTCGACGCTCAGCCGGGGGGCGCCGAGGTTCGCGGCGGCGCACTCGCGGCGGACGATGTCGGCCAGCGCGGCGGCGATCTCGGACGGCTCGCGCGGGTCGTCGTCGCTGGTGTAGGCGATGCCGAGGCCGCCGCCGAGGTCGATCTCGGGCAGCTCGACGCCGTGCTCGTCCCGGATCTCCGCCAGCAGGCCGACCACCCGGCGGGCGGCCACCTCGAAGCCGGCCGTGTCGAAGATCTGCGAGCCGATGTGCGAGTGGATGCCGCGCAGCTCCAGGGTCCCGTCGTGGGCGAGCACCCGGCGCACGGCCTCGGCCGCCGCGCCGCCGCTCAGCGAGAGGCCGAACTTCTGGTCCTCGTGCGCGGTGGCGATGAACTCGTGGGTGTGCGCCTCGACGCCGACGGTGATCCGGATCAGCACCGGCTGGCGGACGCCCTGCCGGCCGGCGATCGCGGCGAGGCGCTCGATCTCCTCGTAGGAGTCGACCACGATGTGCCCGACGCCCGCCTTCACGGCCTGCTCCAGCTCGTGGACGGACTTGTTGTTGCCGTGCAGCGCGATCCGCTCGGCGGGCATCCCGGCGGCCAGCGCGACGTGCAGCTCGCCGCCGCTGCACACGTCGACGTTCAAGCCCTCCTCGTGCAGCCAGCGCACGACCGCCTTGGAGAGGAACGCCTTGCCCGCGTAGTACACGTCCGCCTCGGTGCCGAAGGCGTCCCTCCAGGCACGGGCCCGGGAGCGGAAGTCGGCCTCGTCCATGACGTAGGCCGGGGTGCCGAACTCGGCGGCGAGACGGTTGACGTCGATGCCTCCGACGGTGACGACGCCGTCGGCGCCGCGGGTGACGGTCTCGGACCACACCTTCGGGTCGAGCGCGTTCAGGTCGGCCGGCGGGGCCTGGTAGTGGCCCTCGGGCAGCACGTCGCCGTGGCGGGGGCCTGCGGGGTGTGCGGAGCGACTCATGCCTTCTCGTACTTCCTAGACCTATGGCGAGGGGCGGCGACGGTCCCCGTTGACCGTCCGCCGCCCCCGCTGTGCGCTTGGGGGTGGTGCTACATCCGCTCGGGCGCCGTCACGCCCAGGAGCGTGAGGCCGTTGGCGATCACCGTGCGCGTCGCGTCGGCGAGCCAGAGACGGGCGTGCGTGAGGTCGGTGACCTCCTCGTCGCCCTTCGGCAGGATCTGGCAGTTGTCGTAGAACCGGTGGTAGTCGCGGGCGACCTCCTCCAGGTACCGCGCGACGTGGTGCGGCTCCCGCAGCTCGCCGGCCTTGGCCAGCACCCGCGGGAACTCGCCGAGCTGGCCGAGCAGGTCGGACTCCCACTCGGTGGCGAGCAGCTCCGGTTTGAAGTCCTGGGCCTTGGTGATGCCGAGACCGGCGGCCTTGCGCTGGACGGAGCTCATCCGGGCGTGCGCGTACTGGACGTAGAAGACCGGGTTCTCGTTGGTCTGGCTGGTCAGCACGTTGATGTCGAGCGTGATGGTGGAGTCGGTGGAGGAACGCGCCAGCGTGTAGCGGGCGGCGTCCACGCCGATCCAGTCGACGACGTCGTCGATCGTGATGATGTTGCCGGCCCGCTTGGACATGCGGACCTCTTCGCCGTCGCGAAGCATCTTCACGAACTGGCCGATCTTGACCTCGATGTTGTGGTCCATGTCGTCGCCCGCGCAGGCAGCGATGGCCTTCAGGCGGTTGACGTAGCCGTGGTGGTCCGCGCCCAGCATGTAGACCGAGACCTCGGAGCCGCGGTCCCGCTTCGAGAGGTAGTACGCGGCGTCGGCGGCGAAGTACGTCGTCTCGCCGTCGGCCTTGATCAGGACGCGGTCCTTGTCGTCGCCGAAGTCGGTGGTGCGCAGCCAGATGGCGCCGTCCCGGTCGAAGACGTGGCCCTGCTCGCGCAGCCGGTCGATGGCCTTCTCGACGGCGCCGGAGTCGTGCAGCGACTTCTCCGAGAACCAGACGTCGAAGTGGGTGCCGAACTCCTCCATCGAGCGCTGGATCTCGGCCACCATGAGCTTGAGGCCCTCGGCGCGGAAGACCTGGAGCTGCTCGTCCTCGGGCAGGTCGAGCACGCCCGGGACGCCGTCCACGATCGCCTTGGCGATGTCGACGATGTACTCGCCGACGTAGCCGTCGGCGGGGACCGGCTGCCCGTTGGCGGCGGCCTTCAGCGAGCCGGCGAACTTGGAGATCTGCACGCCCGCGTCGTTGAGGTAGTACTCGGTGGTGACGTCGGCGCCGGAGGCCCGCAGCACGCGCGCCAGCGAGTCGCCGACGGCGGCCCAGCGGACGCCGCCGATGTGGATCGGGCCGGTCGGGTTGGCGGAGACGAACTCCAGGTTGATCTTCAGGCCCTTGAGCGCCTCGTTGCGCCCGTACTCGGCGCCCGCCTCGACGATGGTGCGCGCCAGCGCGCCCTGGGTGGCGGTGTCCAGGGTGATGTTCAGGAAGCCCGGCCCGGCGATGTCGACCTTGGCGACCCCGGGCAGCTCGCGCAGACGGGCGGCCACCAGGTCGGCCACGGCTCGCGGCGGCTTGCCGGCCGGCTTCGCGAGCTGGAGGGCCACGTTCGTCGCGTAGTCGCCGTGGTCCCTGTTCTTGGGCCGCTCGATCGTCACGTGCTCGGGCACGGCGACGGTCAGCTCGCCCGCCTCGACGGCGGCGCTCACTGCGGCCTGGACTGCCTGGGAAAGCTCTGCGGGGGTCACGACGCCAAGCGTAGGCGAGACGGGGCACCCGCCCGCCACTCGGTTTACCGGTTGAGACGCCCTGCCGCCGTGCTCAGCCCCGGTCGATCCCGTCTGTTCGCTGAGGGCGAAATCCGCCCGCGCTGCCGGTCTCCGCACCGCCGCCCTGCGCCATCAGCCGCCACACCAGTGCGACCAGGTCGGCCGGGTCGAAGGGCTTGCCGAGGTACCCGTCCACCCCGACCGCCTCGCCGAGGTCCAGGTCGGCCGGCGTGCAGGCGCTCACGATCGCGATCGGCAGCCCGCTCGTCCCCGGGGCCGCCCGCAGCCGGGCCGCCGTCCGCAGACCGTCCAGCCGCGGCATCATCACGTCCAGCGTCACCACGTCCGGCTTCACCCGGCGGACCACCTCCAGGCACTCGGCGCCGTCGGCTGCGGTCACCACCTCGAAGCCCTCCAGCTCAAGGTTGACCCTGATCAGCTGGCGGATCACCTCGCTGTCGTCCACCACGAGGACCCGCCCGGACACTCCCGACACCTCACCGAGGGTATCGGCGGCCCCGCCGCCCCGTCCGGCCTTTGCGCACTTCCGCTCCCCCGCTCCGGACACCGCTCCCAAAACCCGTGCACGGACCACGCCCCGGGCCTGGTAATGTTCTCCACGTCGAAGCGAACGCGACGACAACACCAAGCAGGCCCCCGTAGCTCAGGGGATAGAGCACCGCCCTCCGGAGGCGGGTGCGCAGGTTCGAATCCTGCCGGGGGCACTTCGCAAGAAGTGCTGAAGAGGCCCAGGTCAGCGGCGAGTTGCCGCCAACCTGGGCCTTCGTCATGTTCCGGGACGGCTCAGGACCCTTCCAGGGCCGCACAGTTGGGCCGCTCGCCACGTCGCCCGCGACGGCGCCCGCCAGATCGCCCGCCGCGGGCCGCCCGTGGTTGGCCGTGGTCGGCCGGATCAGCCGACCGGTCCGGTCCCGAGGACCCTGCCGGGGAAGGCCGGCGGCCGGGCCGCCGGCCGGAGCCGGTGCGGCTCAGGAGGCCGCGGCGACCGCGGCGGCGTAGAGGGCCGCGATGGTGTGGTCGAAGTACTCGCTGTAGGACGTGTCGTTGGTGTCGCCGCCCTGCTGGTAGCCGCCGATGGCACCTATGACGTGACCGGTGGCGGCGCTGATCCAGGGGCCGCCGCTGGTGCCGCCCGGGTAGTCGGGGCAGTCGACGACGCGCTGGTAGGTGCTCTGGCGGCCGGTGGTGTTGGTGCAGAGCAGCGGGGCGTCGCCACCGCTGGGGTAGCCGTAGAGGCGGACGGTGGCGCCGAAGGGCTCGTCCGTACCGAGCGTGTTGGCGCCGACCACGTCCTCGATCCGGCGGCCGTCGGCGGCCGCGGTCTCCAGGATGGCGAAGTCCTCGTCCGGGTCGCCGTTGCGGGACCAGCCGGTGGTGGTGTGGATGGCGGTGACCCGCCAGGTCCCGTACGGGGCGGTGCCGTCGCGGTAGCCGGGGGCGAAGACGACGCCGTCGGTGCTCTCCAGGCAGTGGGCGGCGGTGAGCAGCAGGTTGCCGGTCGGGCTGTGCAGGACGCTGGCGGTGCAGAAGTGGTCGCCCGCCGCGACGTCGCCGCTGAACAGGGCGCCCACGGTGGCGGATTCGGGGGTGGCCGGGGCCTCGGCGGTGGTGCCGAGGGTGACCGTCGGGGTGGCGGAGGAGGTCGCCGCCCGGGCCTCCCGGGGCGAGGGCGTCCTGCTCGGCGACGGGGTCTCCGGCCCGGCGGCCGGGTCGGTGGCCGGGTCCGTGGCCGTGGGAGTGGCCGGGACGGTGGCCGCCGGGGTCGGACTCAGGGTCGGGCCAGGACTCAGGGTCGGGCTCGGACTCGGGCCCGCCGGGGAGACCACCACCGCCGAGGGGCCGCCCGCCGCCGTCGCCTCCGAGGTCCAGGCGTGCGTTCCCGCCACCACCGTGGCGATGGTGAGCGCCGAGAGCGCGGCGAGGAGGGTGGGGGCCAGAAGGCGGCGTCGGGGCGTGCGGCGGCGGTGCTGTCCCATACCTGGTCTGCTCCTGCCCTGGGTGTCGGTGGCAAGTACGGTCCGACTATGGCGGAGGGAGCTGGGAGGGTCGTTACGTCCGCCTGGGAGGCCGATGAGAAAAACCGCCGGCGGGAGCCGGCGGTCGGTCAGCCGGCCAGGGCGCGCGCCAGGCCATCGGCGAGCCCGTCCTCGGTGATGAACGCGGTGTGCGTCCCGACGGTGGTGCAGGCGAACGCCCCGGCCACCGACCCGGCCCGGGCGCACTCCGGCAGCGGGCGGCCGCGGAGCCAGGCGTGCAGGAAGCCGGTCACGAACGCGTCCCCCGCACCGTTGGTGTCGACGACCGGGCGGCCGGGGTCGACGGCCGGCAGGTGCAGCAGCGGCTCGTCCCGGGTGAGCAGGTAGCAGCCGTCGGCACCGGCGGTGGCGGCCACCGCGGCCGCCCGTCCCTCGGCGAGGACGGCGCGCATCACCTCGGTGTGCCGGCCCCGGCAGCCGGCCACCGAGAGGAAGACGAGGTCGGAATTGAGGGCGTAGTCGCGGTGGTGCGGGTTGACGCCGTCCCAGTCGTGCAGGTCGGTGGAGCTGGTGCGGCCGAGCCGGTGGACGTCCGCGTACATGTCGCGGTTGTGGCCGGTGATGGAGAGATGGACGTGCCGGCTGTTCTCCAGGTAGGGCAGGTAGAACGCCGGCGGCAGCCGCAGGTCGGCCGGGTGGCGGCTGTCGTGGAAGGAGAAGCGGCGGCCGGCGGCGTCGACCAGGTTGACCGAGCGCGCGGTGCCGTGCGGCGAGACCAGGTGCGCGAACGGAAGGCGCTGGCGGGCGTACTCGGCGAGGATCAGTTCGGCCTGCGGGTCCTCGCCGAGGTAGTCGATGAAGGCGGTGCGCAGGCCCAGGTGGTGGGCGCCGAGGGCGACGCCGTTGCCGGTGTGGGCGACGTAGTCGAGGACCGGGCCGACCTGCTGCGAGTCGCCGTCGGGCACCTCCAGCCGGTCGACGCGGACGATGGTGTCGACGCCGGCCCCGCCGACGACGAGCAGGTCGAACCCGGGCCCTGCTGCTGCGGACTGCGACACGGCGGCGCCTCCTTGATCCCTGGGGGTTCCAGGAGTCAAGCAGGCGCCGGAGGTCTGCTGCAAGGGCTTGCAGCAAAGATCAGGAGGCTCGTTGCCGCTCGCCCGGCGTCGGCGCCCCCGCCGCCTTCACGCGCGCCCCCGCCTCCTCGTCGGCCGCCCCGGCCCCGGCGGCGGAGCCGCCGCCCGCACCGGTGGCCTCACCGGGCGCCGGCCGGTGGTTGATCATCAGGAACGCGACCAGCGCCGCCAGCAGCAGGATGCCCATCGCCACCCAGGTGGCGACCACGTACCCGTGCACCGCTCCCTGGGCCTGGACCTCGGGACCGGAGCCGGCCCTGGTGACCAGGTACGAAGCGGTGGCGCTGGCCGCGATGGTGTTCAGCAGCGCCGTGCCGAAGGACCCGCCGACCTGCTGCGCCGAGTTGATGGTGGCCGACGCGGCGCCGGCCTCGTTCGGGGCGACCCCGAGGGTGGCCAGGCTCATGGCCGGCATGAACACCATGCCCATGCCGAAGCCGAGCAGCAGTTCCGCGGGCAGCACCATGCCGGCCCACGGGCTGTCCACCTTCATCTGGGTCAGCCAGGCCATGCCCGCCGCGGCGAGGAGCAGGCCGGGGGCGATCAGGTTGCGGGAGGGCACCCTGGTCATCAGCCTGGCCGCGAGGCCGGTGGAGCTGACGACGATGGCGGCGGTCATCGGCAGGAAGGAGACGCCGGAGACCACCGGCGAGAAGTGCTTGATCTCCTGGAGGTAGTAGGTGAGGAACAGGAACAGGCCGAACATGCCGACCATGGCCAGGCCGACCGAGAGCGCGCCGCCGCCGCGGTTCCGTTCGCCGACGATGTGGATCGGGAGCAGCGCGTGCCGGGTGTTCTTCTCGACCAGCACGAAGAGCGCGAGCAGCAGGACGCCGAGCCCCAGCGAGCCGAGCACCAGCCAGTCGCCCCAGCCCCGGGTCACGGCCTCGGAGGTGCCGAAGACGATGGCGAGCAGGCCGCCGCAGCCGAGCAGTGCGCCGGGCAGGTCGAGTCTGACCCGGCGGCCCTTGGCGATGTGGTCACGGGTGAGCACGTAGTAGGCGGCGAGGGCGGTGGCGATGGCGATCGGGGTGTTGACGAAGAGGCACCAGCGCCAGTTCAGGTACTCGGTCAGCAGGCCGCCCGCGATGAACCCGATCGCGGCACCGCCGCCGGCGATCGCGCCGAAGATGCCGAAGGCCGTACTGCGTTCCTTGGGATCGGAGAAGGTCGTGGACAGCAGTCCCAGCGCCGAGGGCGCGAGGATGGCGCCGAAGGCGCCCTGGAGGGCACGGGCCCCGAAGAGCATGGCGGGCCCGACCGCCGCGCCGCCGATCGCGGAGGCGAGGGCGAAGCCGAGCAGGCCGACGGTGAAGACGCGCTTGCGGCCGAAGAGGTCGCCCAGCCGGCCGCCCAGGAGCAGCAGGCCGCCGAAGGCCAGCGTGTAGGCGGTGATCACCCACTGGCGGTTGGCGTCGGAGATGCCGAGGTCCTTCTGGGCCGACGGCAGTGCGATGTTCACGATGGTGATGTCGAGGACGATCATCAGCTGGGCGACGGCGATGACCGCCAGGGCCCACCAGCGGCGGCTGTCCGCCGCCCCGTGAGCCGCATGCCCGGTGGCAGTTTGAGCAGACACTGTTGAGCCTTCCGCAGAGGGTCGGAGAGGTCACGCAGTCGCCTTCAAGCCAAACTCCCGGGGCGCCGATTGGCAAGGAAAAACCTCGCTGAATATGGCAATTCGGGACAAAAGAACCAGGGTCCCGGGACCAGGGGACGAGGCCCGGGACACGCGCGCGGGCCCCGGGTGTCCACGACACCCGGGGCCCGCGGCCGCACGACGCCGGGCGCTACAGCGCGGCCAGCTCCGCGACCAGGTCGTCCAGGCCGAGCGAGCCCTGCGACAGCGCCGCCATGTGCCACGCCTTGAGGTCGAACTCCTCGCCGCGCGCCTCGTGCGCCGCCCGCGCCGCCGCCCGGCCGCGCAGCCAGGCGCGCTCGCCCAGCTTGTAGCCGATCGCCTGGCCGGGCATGCCCAGGTAGCGGACCAGCTCGCTGTCCAGGAACTCCGCCGAGAGCCCGCAGTACAGGCCGAAGAACTCCCGGGCGGCGTCCGGCAGCACCGGCTCGCCCGGCCGGTACGGGGAGTCGGCGGGGAAGTCCAGGCCGACGTGCATCCCGATGTCGACGATCACCCGCAGCGCGCGCATCATCTGGGCGTTGAGGTAGCCGAGCCGGTGGCCGGGGTCGGTGAGGTAGCCCAGCTCGTCCATCAGGCGCTCGGCGTACAGCGCCCAGCCCTCCAGGTTCGCGCTGACCCCGCCGATGCTGACCTGGTAGGTGGAGAGCCGGTCGGCGACGTAGTTCCACTGCGCGAGCTGGAGGTGGTGGCCGGGGACGCCCTCGTGGTACCAGGTGGAGACGAGGTCCCACACCGGGAAGCCCTCCCGGCCGAGGGTCGGCAGCCAGGTCCGCCCGGGACGGGTGAAGTCCAGCGAGGGCGCGGTGTAGTACGGCGCGGCCGCGCTGCCGGGCGGGGCGATCATCGACTCGACCCGGGTGACCGGCTCGGCCAGGTCGAAGTGGGTGCCCTGGAGGTCGTTGATCGCCTGGTCCATCAGGCCCTGGAGGTACTCACGGGTGGCCTCGGCGCCCCGGATGGCGGGACCGTCGGTCTCCAGCCACTTCATCGCCTCCATCGGGGTGGCGCCGGGCAGCACCTTCTCGGCCTCCGCCTGCATCTGGGCGAGCAGGTCGTGGAACTCCTGCCAGGCCCAGGCGTACGCCTCGTCCAGGTCCAGGTCGGCGCCGGTCCAGTAGCTGACCCAGCGGCCGTACCGCTCGCGCCCGGCGGTGTCGGGCGCGTCGGCGGCGGCCGGCCCGTAGACGTCGGACAGCCACTCGCGCAGCCGGCCGAGCGCGTCGTTGGCGGCGAGGGCGTGCTCGGTCAGGCCCGGGCGCAGCGACTCGGGGGCCTTCCGGGCGAGCCCGCCGAACCAGCCGCCGGGCTCCTCGCCCTCCAGCCACTCCCCCAGCTGTCCGACCACGGTGGCGACCTGGCGGGGGCCGGAGAGCAGGCCCCGCTCGACGCCCTCGCCGAGCGTCTCGCGGTACTGCGCGAGCGCCGCGGGCACCCGGGCCAGGCGGCGGCCGAGAATCTCCCACTGCTGCTCGGTCTCGGTGGGCATCAGGGTGAAGACGTCACGCAGGTTGTGCACCGGCGAACCGAGGTTGCGCACCGCCCGGAAGCCCTCGCCCGCGTCGTGGACGGCGAGTTCGGCGGTGAGCCGCTCGCGCAGCAGGCGGGCGCACCGGCGCTCGGCCTCGTCCTCGGCGGCACCGGCCGCCTCCGCCTCGGCGAGCACGGTGAGGGTGTGCCGGGCCAGTGCGGCGAGCGCGTCGGCTCCGGCCGGGGACAGGTCGGGGAGGCGGTCGTCCTCGGGGTTGAGCCCCAGGTACACCGCGGTCAGCGGGTCCAGCTGGGCGAGGGCCTGCACGTAGGCGTCGGCGATACGGCGCGGGGTGGTGCCGTCGGAGTTGATCAGTTCTTCAACCATCTGGACATCATTGCGTGGCAGGGGCCGATTGCAAGCCCCTATCCCCTGGCATGCGCCTGCCAGTTCAGCCGCCGGCCCGCCGCTCCCGCCACCCCCGGAACAGCAGACCCGGGTCCCAGGTGGGCCGTCCGCGCGCGAAGCGGAAGAAGCAGAGGCCGACCAGCACCGCGCAGAAGTGTCCGAGGTCCGTAAACGTGTGCGAGGTGATCAGCGGCAGCAGGTAGAAGACCAGCACCCCGCCGCCGTACAGCAGGCTCCAGCGGCCGGCGAAGTGGTAGGTGAGTACGGCGACGACGCCCGCCAGCGCGTACGAGACGCCGACGTCCACGGTGCCGGCGAGGTCGTCGTGCAGCCGGCCCTCCGCGATGCCCCAGGCGACCACGCCCTCGCTGACGAAGGTGGCCACCACGTGGGCGGTGACGGCGACGGTGAGCCAGCGCAGGGTGCCGAGCCAGCGTTCGGCGTTGGCGTGGAAGAGGTTGAACAGCACGAAGTAGAGGGGAAAGCTCGCCGACTCCGTCCAGAGCGCGCTGGCCAGCAGCACGTGCACCGGGTCCGAGCGCAGGTTGTCGACGTTGGTCGAGCGGGCGGCCAGGAACCAGTCCAGGTTGGCCGGGTCCATCCGCGCCACCACGAAGCTGGTGACCGCCAGCACGAGCAGCCACACGTACGTCCCGGGGGCCGAGCGGACCCACGCCGACGCCGCCCGTGGCAGTCGGTGCGCCAGGCCCGTCGGCTCCGGTGTCCGCGTCATCCGGCGACCCTTCCTCGGTGGCGGCGGCAACCCCTCCATCCTGGGCGAGGCGCCGCCGTTCCGCGCGCCCGCACCGGCGCGGCGGGGCCGCACCTGCGGGCCGGGCGGGCACGGGCACGCACGGCCGTTCGAGAAGTGCCGTGCAGGCCAGGAGCAGAACGACCTGACGCCCATTACGCTGACCGCCATGGAAGCCAGCTCAGCCCCAGTCCCGTCCACCCCCGAGGCACGCACGCGGCGCACCGGGTACCGGCGGCTGCCGGTGCAGCAGCGCCGGGAACAGCTGATCGCGGTGGCACTGGAGCTGTTCGCCTCCCGGCCGCCCGAAGAGGTCGGCCTGGACGACGTGGCGGAGGCCGCCGGGGCGTCACGGCCGCTGGTGTACCGCTACTTCGCGGGCGGCAAGCAGCAGCTGTACGAGGCCGCGCTGCGCACCGCGGCCGAGGAGCTGACCAGCCGGTTCACGGTGCAGCTGACCGGCACCCCGACCGCGCAGCTGGCGGCCGTGCTGGACAGCTACTTCGCCTTCGTGGCCGAGCACGACGCGGGCTACTCGGCGCTGCTGCGCGGCGGTTCCGTGGTGGAGACGGCGGGCACCTCGGCGATCGTGGACGAGGTCCGGCGGGCGGCGCTGAAGCGGACGCTGCGCCACCTGGGCGTCCGGGACGCCGGGCCGCGGCTGACGCTGCTGGTCCGCTCGTGGATCGCCGTGGTCGAGGGCGCCTCGCTGACCTGGCTGGACGAGGGCCGGGCGGTGCCGGTGGCCGAGCTACGGGACTGGCTGGTGGACCAGTTCGTGGCGATGGCGGCGGCGACGGCGCTGGGCGACCGGCAGACGGCGGACGTGCTGGCCGGGCTGCTGGCGCTGGAGGGTCCGGACGACACCCGCGTCGCGCGGCTGCGGGAGTTGCTCACGCGCCGGCCGTGAGGGCGCGCCGGCACCGGCCTCACGGCAACCCCGACCCCCGTGCCCGGGGCAAGGGTCACCGACGGCGGGCGCTACGCCTTGCCGAACACCTGCCGCTGCCGGCCGAGCCCGTCGATCTCGATCTCGACGATGTCGCCCGGGGTCAGGAACGGCGTCCCCGGGTGTCCCAGGGTGACGCCGGCCGGGGTGCCGGTGACGATCACGTCGCCCGGCTCCAGCACCATGAACTGGCTGGCGTACCGGACGATCTCCAGCACCGGGAAGACCATCTGCGAGGTGGAGCCGTCCTGCCGCAGCCCCCCGTTGACCCAGAGGCGCAGCGGCAGCGCCTGCGGGTCCGCCACCTCGTCGGCGGTGACCAGCCACGGCCCGAGCGGGGTGAAGGTCTCCGCCGACTTGCCCTTGTCCCACTGGCCGCCGCGCTCGAACTGGAAGGCGCGCTCGGTGACGTCGTTGGCGATGGTGTACCCGGCGATGACCCTGGCCGCCGCCGCGTGGTCCGCCAGGTAGCGGCCGGTGCGGCCGATCACGATCGCCAGCTCGGCCTCGTAGTCGGTCTTCTCGCCGCCGCGCGGCACCAGCACCTCGTCGTAGGGGCCGACCACCGTGTAGCTGGGCTTGAGGAAGATCACCGGCTCGTCCGGGATCGGCGCCCCGGCCTCGGCGGCGTGGTCGCGGTAGTTGAGCCCGATGCCGACCACCTTGCCCGGCCGGGCGACCGGCGCGCCCACGCGCTGCCCGGCGAGGTCGGCCTCCGGCAGCAGGCCGGCGGCCACGTCGCGGGCCAGGGCGGCCGGGTCGAGCCCGGCGAGGAAGGCGCCGTCGATGTCCCGGGCGCGCCCGGAGAGGTCGTACGCGGTGCCGTCCTGGCCCAGCACGACCGGACGCTCGGCGCCCGGAGGTCCGACACGGAGGAGCTTCATATGAGCGTCACCACCAGTTCCTTCGCAGCTGGCCGGGGCGGCCGCACACCGCTCCCGGACTCTTGCATGCGAGGTATATCAACGGCTCCCACCTGCGAACCAGACGGTCTCGATGGGCGAGTTCCTATCAATTCGCACAAGCCGGGACGGCCCGGAATCGGGTGCCCGTACGGTTGACAGCCGTCCCGGCCGGTGGCGGCGGGCCCCGGGCGGCTCCGCCGTGGGCGAACGGCCCCACGCTCACGGTGAACACGCGCGTGGACGGCGGCGCGGCCGCACAGGATCGCCGACATGGAGCTGATACGGGTACGGCCCGAGTTGTACATGATCACACTGGACTTCGGCACCGCCTACCTCTGGCGGGACGAGGAAGGGGACGGGGGCGGGGAGGCCCTGACCCTGGTCGACACCGGCATCGCCGGGTCGGCCGACGACGTCGAGGCGGCCGTCCGCCGGGCCGGGTCCGACCCGGCGGCGCTGCGGAGGATCGTGCTGACCCACCACCACGAGGACCACACCGGCTCGGCCGCCGAGCTGGCGCGGCGCTGGGGCGCCGAGGTGGTGGCGCACCGGCTGGACGCCCCGGTGGTCCGGGGCGAGCAGGCGCCGGCTCCGCCGGTGCTGAGCCCGTTCGAGGAGGAGATCCGGGCCGGGCTGCCGCCGCTGCCCCCGGCCCCGCCCTGCCCGGTGGACCGGGAGGTCGAGGACGGGGAGGTGCTCGGCTTCGGCGGCGGTGCGGTGGTGGTGCACGTGCCGGGCCACACCGACGGCAGCATCGCCCTCCACCTTCCCGGGCCCGGCGTGCTCTTCACCGGGGACGCGGTGGCCAACGTCGGCGGGCGGACCATGCTGGGCGTCTTCAACACGGACCCCGCGCGGGCCGCGGACGCCCTGCGCCGGCTGGCCTCGCTGCCGGTGGAGACGGCGGTGTTCGGCCACGGCGACCCGGTCGCCACCGGGGCCTCGGCCGCGCTGCGGTCAGCCGTCGAGCAACTGCCGCAGGGATAGCGGCCTCGGCCGGCCCGGGCCGCCGCGCTCGCACGCACGCCGCCAGCGGTCCAGGTCGCGCGCCACGTCGGCACGGGCCTGCGGCTCGCCGAGGGCCTCGGCCAGCTCGGCCAGCAGGGCGACGGCGGCGCCCGGGCTGCCGTCGCGCGCCAGCCAGAGGGCCAGGTCGTGGCAGGTGCGCAGGGTCCGGACGTCGTCCGGGCCGCAGACCCGCGCGAGCTTCGGGATCAGCGGCGTGAGGATCTGGACGGCCTCCCCCGGCCGGCCGTCCACCCCGTGCTGCCAGGCCTGGTCGGCCCGCTTGCGCAGCGCCTCGGCGCTGGGCTCCTCCGGACCGAGGCGGACCTCGCGCAGCCGGCGCCGCACCTCGGCGGCGTCGGCGGGCCGGTCGGCCGGGTCCTTGGCGAGCAGCTGGCGGATCAGCACGGCGAGCGCCGGATCCGGGGTGTGGAACGGCGGCGGCGGGTCGTTGAGGTGCTGGTACATCATGGTGACCGGGGTACCGGCGTTGAACGGGCGCTGCCCGGTGCAGAGTTGGAAGAGCACCACACCGAGCGCGTACAGGTCGGCGCGGCCGTCCATGGGGGCGCCGGCCCAGCACTCGGGCGCCAGGTAGGGCGGGGTCCCGATGACCACACCGGTGGAGGTGAGCCCGCCGCCCGCGGCCTGGGTGAGCAGTCGGGCGATGCCGAAGTCCAGCACCTTGGCCTCGCCGCTGTCGGCGATCATGATGTTCTCGGGCTTGATGTCCCGGTGCACCACGCCCGAACGGTGGGCCGCGTCCAGCGCCTTGCAGACCTGCCGGACCCACTTCAGCGAGAGCGTGAGGTCGGGCGTGCCCTCCCTGAGCAGCGCGGACAGCGGCCGGCCGGACACGAGTTCCATGACCAGGTAGTTGGTGGACCAGCCGCCCCGCTGCCACCGGCCGTAGTCGTAGACCGTGACGATGTGCGGGTTGGAGAGGCCGCCCGCGGTCTTGGCCTCCCGGTTGAAGCGCTCGACGGCTTCCTCGTCACGCGCCTGGTCCTCCGAGAGCACCTTGACCGCCACCGGCCGGTCCATGTTGCTGTCGTGGGCCGCCCAGACCACCCCGAAGCCGCCCTCGCCGAGCTTGCGCTCCAGCCGGTAGCGGCCGTCCAGCACCTCCCCAGGCCCCATGTCTCCCCCAACCCCCAAGTACGCCGGTTCCGAACGGTGTTCACCGTGACCGGGGCCACCATAGCGGTGGGGGGAGACCGGAGGGTGAACGGGCTACGGCTTCGGCTTCGGCAGACCCGGGGGGTTGATCTCGGAGGCCGTCACGGCCTCGCCGTCCAGTCCCCAGCGCTTCAGCACCTGGGCGTAGGTGCCGTTCCTGATCACCTCGTTGATCGCGCCGCCCAGCGCCTGGACCAGCCCGCCGTCCTTCCTGGTGGTCGCCGCGATCTTGCCGAGGACCTCGGCGCCGCCGCCCGAGTAGGTGCCGATCACCTCGCTCTCGCCGGTCTGCACGGCGTGGAAGGCGAGGCTCGGGTTGGGGCCGACGTAGGCGTCGATCCGGCCGGAGGAGAGTGCGAGGTAGTAGTCGGAGGAGTTCTGGAAGTACTTGATCTCGGCCGGCTTGAGGCCCTTCCCGGTGTTCTCCTCGTTCCAGGCGATCAGCAGCTTCTCCTGGTTGGTGCCGGAGGAGACCCCGATGGTCCTCCCGGCGATGTCCTCGGGCCCGGTGACCTTCCAGCCGCTGCCCTTCTTCGCCTCGAAGCCGAGGACGTCCAGGCGGTAGGTGGCGAAGTCGTACTTCTCCTTGCGGGCCTCGGTGACGGTGATGTTGGAGATGCCGACGTCGTACTTGCCGCTGTCCAGGCCGACGAAGACGTTCTCCCAGGAGACCGGGTTGAACTCCACCTTCAGGCCGAGGACGTTGCCGATCAGCGTGGCGAGGTCGGGCTCGACGCCGATGATGGTCCTGTCGTCGTTGGCGTAGAAGTCCAGCGGCGGCGTGGTGCCCAGCGAGTCGACGACGGTCAGCGTGCCCCTCTTCCTGATCTCCTCCGGGACCAGCGCCGCGACCGCGTCGACCTTGCCCGTGGTGACCCGGTTCTGGTTCGGCGTCAGGTTGACCGTGACGCCGTTCGGCGCGGTGCCGCCCTTGGCCGGGGCGAGTTCCGCCGAGGCGTCCGTGGAGCTGCCGCAGGCGCCCAGGGCCACGGTGGCGGCGAGGGCGGCGGCGGTCACGAGGGCGCGACGGGGTTGTGAACGGCCGGCGGTTGAGTGAGCAGGAGTGTTCATGGGCTCGTTCGAGTGCCTTTCGGTGTCGCTTCTGTCGCCTTGCGTGGCGGTCGGTGTTCGATGGCTTCCGGCTCGGTGATCACGGCCTCTGGCCTGGCGTTTTCGGGGTAGCGTCGGTCAAGTCGTCGAGGCCGTGGGACTGTTGGGGGGGCTCTTTTGCGCGCGGTTGCCGATCCGTTTGTGGTGCCGGGCCCGTCGGGTGTGTCGATCCGGGACCGGCTCAGGGGCCTCACCCCCCATGACGACGAGGTTCTGCGGTTACTGGGCGCGTACGCGGGTTCGCTTGCCTCCCGCGATCTGGCCGCCCGGTGCCGGGACGGCCTGGGCCACTCCAACGAGACGTGGGCGGCGCGTAAGCGGGAGCTGACGGCGGTGTCCTCCTCACGCTGGGCCGGGTCGATCACCAGGGCTACGCACGACCAGTGGGCGTTGGCCCGGCGGGGACAGGCCGCGCACCTGGACTCCCTCGACACCGGCATCCGCACGACCCGCCACCGGCTGTCCCTGCCAATCGGCGAGAAGGGCACCAAACGCGCGCCGGGCGGCTACCGCTCCCGGCAGGAGTGGTTCGCCAAGTCCCGCCGCCTCGCGACACTGGAGGACCGCCACGCCGCCGTCGCGGCGGACTACGTGAGCGGCCGGGTGCGGGTGGCTCGCGGCGGCCGCAAGCTCCTCAACACCCGCCACCACCTGGCCGCCGCGAACCTCACCGAGGCCCAGTGGCGGGAGCGCTGGGAGGCGGCCCGCCGGTTCCTGTCCGCCGACGGCGAGTCGGGCAAGCGGTACGGGAACGAGACGATCCGTGTCACCCCCGACGGCGGGATCAGCATCAAACTCCCCGCTGCGCTGGCGGAGCACGCCAACGCCCGGCACGGCCGGTACGTCCTCGCCGCCCAAGTGTGTTTCCCGCACCGGGGCGCCGAGTGGCGCGACCGGGTCGAGGCGGACCGGGCCATCGCCTACCGCCTCCACTACGACACGCGGCGCGGACGCTGGTACCTGGACGCGTCGTGGACCCGCCCGGTCGTGCGGACCATGCCGCTCGATGCGGCCCGCGCCGCAGGGATGGTCGGCGTGGACACCAACGCCGACCACTTCGCCACCTGGCGCCTCGACCCCCACGGCAACCCGCTCGGCGATCCGCGCAGGTTCTTTTACGACCTGACCGGCACCGCAGACCATCGGGACGCGCAGATCCGCCATGCCATCACCCGGTTGCTGCACTGGGCCAAGCAGTGCGGCGTCGCCGCGATCGCGATCGAGGACCTCGACTTCACGGCCGAGACGACCCGTGAGAAGCACGGCCGCCGCAAGCGCTTCCGCCGGCTGATCTCCGGCATGCCCACCGGCAAACTCAGGGCCCGGCTCGTTTCGATGGCCGCCGAGACCGGCCTCGCGATCGTCGCAACGGACCCGGCCTACACCTCCCAGTGGGGCGCGCAGCACTGGCAGAAGCCCCTGGCGACCCCACACCGTAAGACCACCCGGCACGACAGCGCCGCTGTCGCGATCGGACGGCGCGCCCTCGGACACCCGATCCGGCGACGGACGCCACCGCCCCGCGCATACCAGAGCGATCTGCACGGGCATCGGAGCGCCCAGGCCCCACCGGACATCCGAAGGCGTGAGGAAACCCGCCGCCCCGTCACGGAGCGCGCACCACGAGTGCCGTCGCCGAACCGGGAGAGAACGCGGGCGACCAGCCGGGCATCCAACACCGTTCGGGATGCCCGCAGTGACCAGCATTGGGTCCAGGACCCACTCCTGGTCACTTAGCTGGAACGGTTGGGACATGGCGGAACTCCTGCGGGGTGAAGGGGTCGTGCGAGAAGGGGGGGTCAGAGGACCTTGGCCAGGAAGGCCCGGGTGCGCTCGTGCTGCGGGTCGTCCAGGACCGCCTCCGGCGGGCCCTGCTCGACCACCACGCCGCCGTCCATGAAGACGACGGTGTCCGCGACCTCGCGGGCGAAGCCGATCTCGTGGGTGACCACGATCATGGTGGTGCCGGCCCGGGCGAGGTCCTTGACGACGTCCAGCACCTCGCCGACCAGCTCGGGGTCGAGCGCCGAGGTGGGCTCGTCGAAGAGGAGCACCTTCGGCTCCAGGGCCAGCGCCCGGGCGATCGCCACGCGCTGCTGCTGGCCGCCGGAGAGCTGGCGGGGGTAGGCGCCGGCCTTGTCGGCCAGGCCGACCCGCTCCAGCAGTTCCAGCGCCGCCGCCCGGGCCTCGGCCTTGGGCCGGCGCAGCGCGCTGACCGGCGCCTCGATGATGTTCTCCACCACGGTGAGGTGCGGGAACAGGTTGAAGTTCTGGAAGACGAAGCCGATGTTGGTGCGCTGGCGCAGGACCTCCCGCTCCCGGAGCTCGTGCAGCCGGTCCCCGGAGCGCCGGTAGCCGATCAGCTCGCCGTCGATCGCGACGAAGCCCCTGTCCAGCTTCTCCAGGTGGTTGATCGAGCGCAGCAGGGTGGACTTGCCGGAGCCGGACGGGCCGAGCACCACCGTCACCGAGCCGGCCGGCACGTCGAGGTCGACCCCGCGCAGCACGGCGAGCTGCCCGAAGCTCTTGTGCAGGCCCCTGACCTGCACCATGGGTTCTGCGGCGGCAAGGGCGGCGGTCACGAGCGTCCTCCGGTGGCGGGGGCAGGGGTACGGGCGGCGCGCAGGCCCTGGACGCGGGCCCGGGCGCGCTGGAGCGGGGTGGGCGGCGGGGTGCGCTCGGCGCCGCGGGCGAAGTAGCGCTCGACGTAGTACTGCCCGAGCGACAGCACAGTGGTCAGCAGCACGTACCAGACGGTGGCGACCATCAGCAGCGGCACGACCCGGCCGGTGCGGCCGTAGACGACCTGCACCTGGTAGAAGAGCTCGCCGATGGCCATCACGTAGACCACCGAGGTGCCCTTGAAGAGCGAGATCACCTCGTTGGCGGCGGCGGGCAGGATGCCGCGCATCGCCTGCGGCAGCACGATCCGCCAGGCCTGGCGCCGGCGCGGTACGCCCAGCGCGGCGGCGGCCTCGCGCTGGCCGGCGTCCACGGCGATGACGCCGCCGCGGATGATCTCGGCGGCGAAGGCGGCCTGGTGCAGGCCGAGGCCCAGCACCGCGGCCCCGATCGCACCCAGGACACCGACCGTCTCGAAGTCCGCGAAGGTCGGGCCGAACGGGATGCCGAGGCCGAACCGCTTGTAGAGGTAGGAGAGGTTGAACCAGAAGACCAGCTGGACGATCAGCGGGATCGAGCGGAACACCCAGACGTAGGCCCAGGCGATGGACTGCAGGACCGCGCTGCGCGACAACCGCATCGCGGCCACCACGGCGCCCAGCAGGAAGCCCAGCACGGTTCCGTAGAAGGTGAGTTCGACGGTGCGGCCGACGGCGCGCAGGATGGTGTCGGCGGAGAAGAAGATCCGGAAGGTCGGCCAGTCCCAGGCGGGGTTGGTGGCCAGCCCGTGGGCGAACTGGGCGAGGACGACGAGGGCGGCGGCGCCCGCCGCCCAGCGCCAGGGGTGCCGGGCGCGGACGGTCCGCAGCCCGGCCAGCCCGTCCAGGTCGATCCGGCCGGGCGGTCCCGCCGCCGGTCTCTCCCGCTTGCGGGCCTTCTCGGACTCCGCCGGGGCACCGGCGGCGGTGGTGGTGACGGTCATGGTGGGGTTCCTCCAAGGGGCCCGGGGCCCGGACAGGGGGTCACGCGTGCTCGGGCGGGCTGATCCGGGACTCCTTGATCGCCGAATCGGCGACCCCCCACTTCTTGAGGATCTTGTCGTAACTCCCGTCCTTGATCAGCTGGTTGACCGCCGCCTGGAACGCGGGGGCGAGCGGGGAGCCCTTCCTGAACGCGAAGCCGACGTCCAGCCGGTGGAACTCGCCGAGGAACCGCGTCCCGGACGCCTCCTGGGAGGCCTGGTAGCGCAGGCCGTTGATGGTGGACATCGTGATGTCCACCCGGCCCTGCTGGAGGCCGGTGAGGACGGCGCCGCTGTCGCTGAACGCCTTCACCTCGTACGGCTTCTTCCCCGCGTCGGTGCAGACGTTCTTCTTCGCGTTGAGGGTGGTCTCGAAGGTGGTGCCGGCGCCGGTGCCGATGGTCAGCCCGCAGAGCTGCGCCAGGTCGGTGACCGGCTGGATCGCGGTGTTGTCCTTCTTGACCGCGAAGCCCTGGCCGTCGTCGATGTAGGTGACGAAGTCGATGGTCTTCAACCGGGCCGTGGTGACACCGAAGTTGCCGGTGCCGACGTCGTACTTGCCGCTGCCGAGCGCGGGCAGGATGGTCTCGAAGGCGGCCTCCTCGCGCTGCACCGTCAGGCCGAGCACCTTGGCCACCGCGTCGGTGAAGTCGATGTCCACGCCGGCCGGCTTCTTGGTGGCCTGGTCGGCGTAGAAGGCGCTCGGCGGGTAGCCGAACGACGAGCCGAACCTCACCGTGCCCGACGCGCGGACGTCCTCGGGCAGCAGCGCGGCGGCCGCCTCCGACCTGGCGATGCCGGAGACGAGGTCCTGCCCGGCGGCGGTGGCCGCCGGGCCCGCGGCCCCCGGCCCGGCGGTCTTCGGGTCCGAGCCGCACGCGGCCAGCGCCAGGACCGGCAGCAGGGCGGCGGCGGCGAGCAGGTGGCGGCGGACTGTGGTGGTTCTCACGGGAGTTGACGCCTTTCAGCTGGGCAGGTGCTTCTGGAGCGGCGGCGGGCCCGGACTGCGGACGGGCAGGCCGGAGGAGGCCGTGGCGGGGCCAGGCCGAGGGGTACGACGGCACCGGTACGTGGCGGTGGCCGGGGAGGACTGCCGGAGCGCAGCGACGGGGAGGGGAAGGGAGGGGAAGCGGCGGCAGCGTGCGCCTGACGAGCCGTCACCCGGTGACGGCTCTCCCGGCCCGCGACGGGGCACCGAGGGAGGGCACTCCGCAGGAGCGGCCCCGGGCGGGGGAGGCTCCTAGGAGGACAGGGCCGGCTGGGCGGCCCGCTGCCGGGTCAGCCGCGACACGCCGCGGACCACACCCGACCGAAGTCGATGTGGTCGCGGGTGACCAGGGGCTGCTCGGCGTACATGGCCACAAGTTGAGCAGTCGCGGACGCACGGCGTCAACCACCCTCCATTACCGCTCTGTTGCGATCGTCTGTCGCCGTACGACCAGCCGGACGAACGGCCGCACCACCCTTGACAGGCGACGATCGACCGTGCGTACGATCACGGCGGAGCGCAGTGCAAGGCCGGCCGTGTTGAGGGACGCGGACCGGCGAGACGGCCGCACGTGACCACCCCGTACCTCCCGCCCGCCCGCACCCGCGCCGCCTGGAGCCCCCTCATGGCCACCCCGCAGGACGTCCTGCCCGCGCCCGCCACCCTCACGAAGAACCGCGCCCCCGGCCGGCCGGACGCCGGCCCCGCCGACCCCGGCGCCCGCCTGGTCGCCCGCCGCCGGCCCGGGCAGTGGATCTCCGCCGCCGTCGCCCTGCTGCTCTTCGCGATGGTGCTCAACTCGGTGATCCGCAACAAGGCCTTCCAGTGGGACGTGGTGGCCGACTGGTTCACCGCCACGTCCGTCCTGAACGGCCTCACCCTCACCCTCTGGCTGACCGCCGTCACCCTCGGGCTCGGCTTCGTCCTCGGCACCGTGCTCGCCACCATGCGGCTCTCCGGCAACCCGGTGCTGCGCACGCTCGCCTGGATCTACATCTGGATCTTCCGCTCCACCCCGGCACTGGTGCAGCTGCTGCTCTTCTTCAACATCGGCGCGCTCTACCCGACCCTGGGCCTGGGCATCCCGTTCGGCCCGGAGTTCGTCACCGTCAGGACGGTCAACCTCTTCGGGCCCACCCTCACCGCCGTCATCGGCCTCACCCTGCTGGAGGCCGCGTACGCCGCCGAGGTGGTGCGCGGCGGCATCCTCTCCGTCGACCGCGGCCAGCTGGAGGCCGCCTCGGCGCTCGGGCTGAGCCGACGGCGGGTGCTGCGCCGGATCGTCGTCCCGCAGGCGATGCGCTCGATCGTCCCGACCGCGGGCAACATGCTGATCAGCGCGCTCAAGGGCACCAGCATCATCAGCGTGCTGGCCGTCTCCGACCTGCTCTACTCGGTCCAGCTGGTCTACCTGCAGTCCTACCAGGTCATCCCGATGCTGATGGTCGCCACCACCTGGTACATCGTCATCACCACGATCCTGTCCGTCGGGCAGTACTACGTCGAACGGCACTACGCCAAGGGCGCCACCCGCGAGGGACTGCCGCCCACCCCGCTGCAGAAGGCCCGGGCCGCCTACCGCCGGCTGCGCACCGCCGCCGACGCCGGCTCCGCCCCAGGGGAGGCACGGTGAGCGGGCGCAGCGAGCGAACCACCGGAAGGCGCGCATCGTGCTCAGCACCCGCCGAGCGAAGCGAGGGGGGCACCGTGAACGAGCGCAGCGAGCGAACCACCGGAAGGCGCGCATCGTGCTCAGCACCCGCCGAGCGAAGCGAGGGGGGCGCATGAGCACCCTGGTGATCGTCGGCGCCGGCCCCCGCGGCACCGGGCTGCTGGAGCGGATCGCCGCCAACGGCCCCGAACTGCTGCCCGCCGGGCTGCCGTTGGACATCCACCTGGTCGACCCCTACCCGCCCGGCGCCGGCCGGATCTGGCGCTACGACCAGTCGCCGCTGCTGCGGATGAACTCGATGGCCGAGGACGTCACGATGTTCACCGACGAGCGGTCCACCATCGAGGGGCCGGTCCGCCCCGGCCCCTCGCTGGCCGAATGGGCCGCCCGCAGCGAGGAGTTCGCGCCCTACCGGGAGGTGGCCGACCCGGCTGTCCGGGCGGAGCTGCGCGCCCTCGCGCCGACCGACTTCCCCACCCGCCGGGCCCAGAGCGCCTACCTCGACTGGGTGTTCCGGCGCGCCGTCGCCGACCTGCCGCCGCACGTCACCGTCACCGTGCACCGGGACACCGTCCGCCGGATCGAGGGCCCGGACGACGGCCCGCAGCTCGTCCACCTCGGCGACCGCGTGCTCACCGCCGACCACGTCGCCCTGACCCTCGGCCATCTCGACTCCGGCCCGCACCCCCGGTACGCCGCCGACGCGGAGTTCGCCGCCCGGCACGGCCGCTTCCACCTGCCGCCGGCCTTCTCCGCCGACGCCGACCTCTCCGGCATCGCCCCCGGCGAGCAGCTCGTGCTGCGCGGCTTCGGCCTCGCCTTCGTCGACCTGGTCGCCCTGCTCACCGAGGGGCGCGGCGGCCGCTTCGAGCAGACCCCAGGCGGCCTGGCCTACCGCCCGTCCGGCCGCGAGCCGGTGATC
The DNA here is from genome assembly GCF_042266225.1 of Kitasatospora sp. NPDC056181. Classification (NCBI taxonomy): domain Bacteria; kingdom Bacillati; phylum Actinomycetota; class Actinomycetes; order Kitasatosporales; family Streptomycetaceae; genus Kitasatospora; species Kitasatospora sp. NPDC056181. Next base: position 126,540 of record NZ_JBHJUK010000002.1, on the reverse strand, counting down.
CACGTCGGTTCCCGCCGCGGGGTGCCGTACCGCTCCAAGACCGGCTACCGGCTCCAGGGCCCGCCCGCGCCGCTCCCGCGCTACTTCGACGCGGCCGCCGTCGACGCCGTCCTCGACCGGCCGGGGCCGCTCGAACTACGGCGCGATTTCTGGCCGTTGATGGCCAAGGACATCGGTTTCGGCCACTACCACGAGCTGTTCCACGCCCACCCCGGACGCACCACGCTGCCGTGGGAGGAGTTCCTGGCCGGCTACGACGCGCACGACTGGCACTCCCCCGGACTCGCCCGGCTGGTCGCCGCGGCCGTCCCCGACCCGGCGGACCGGCTCGACCTCGAACGGCTCGACCACCCGCTGGCCGGCCTCGAACTCGGCTCCGACGACGAACTCCAGCGCCACCTGCGCGACTACATCACCACCGACGCCGACCGGCGCGCCGACCCCGCCCACAGTGCCGACCTCGGCGCCTTCCTCGCCCTGCTCTCGCTCTTCGGCCAGCTGCCGCGCGTGCTCGCCTCCGGCCGGCTCTCCGCCCGCTCGGTCGGCGAGGAGGTCGACGAGTGGTTCTTCGGCTACTTCAGCTACCTCGCCTCCGGCCCGCCCGGCTTCCGGCTTCGCCAGCTGCTCGCGCTCTCCGAGGCCGGCGTGGTCCGCTTCCTCGGCGCCGGGATCCGGGTCGACCGGGACGAGGCCACCGGCACCTGGCGGGCGTCGGGCGCCACCGTGCCCGGGCACGGCGTGACCGCCACCGCGCTGGTCGAGGCGTACCTGCCCAAGCACGCGCTGGCCCGCACCCGTGACCCGCTGCTGCGCGAACTGCACCGCTCCGGGCGGATCGTGGAGGAGGTCGTCACCGACGCGGAGCACACCCACCGGTCCGGGCTGCTCACCATCCGCCCCGCCGACAGTCGCCTGCTCGACCCCGCCCTGGACGGCGGGGCGCACCCGCGCCGCACCGCCCTCGGCCCGCACACCAGCCTCCGCGCGGCGGCGGCCTTCGCCCGGCCGCGCACCGACTCGCCCGGGTTCCGGCAGAACGACGCCGCCGCGCGGGCGCTCCTGCGCGCGCTGGCCGGCGTTCCGGCGGCGGCCCTCACGGGCTGCCGTTAGGCGGCGTGCGGGGCGGACGGACGGCCGGCCCCCGCCCCGCGCGGGGCCGCACGCCGTGACGCCCGCCTCACCGGTCCGTCACGGGCCGAAGAGCTCCTCCACCAGGTCCTCGGCCGTGACGTGGTCCGGTGCGGAGAGGATCCAGTCCCCGACCCCCTTGATGCCGGTCCCGCACTCCAGCGCGTTCAGGCAGGCGTTGGCCTCCTGGTCCGAGGCGAAGTCCCAGGCCAGGAGGCGCCGGATCAGCACCACGGCCTCCAGCGGGCTGATCCGCGGCCGCCGCACGGGGCGGGAGCGGCGGGCCGGCTGCGCCAGCCGCTGCTGGTAGCCGGAGAGGTCGTGCCAGGCCTGGACGGTGGTCGGGTGCTGCTCGCCGAGCGCCCGGGCGAGCTCCGGCAGCAGGGTGTGCAACTGGCGCACGGCGCCGTCCAGGTCACCGCGGTTGGCCGCGTAGACCGCCAGGTCGTGCCGGGCCTTCAACACCCGGGCGTCGTGACCGCCCCAGGCGGCGTGCATGTCCGGCAGCAGCTGGGAGAGCTGGCGGATCGCGGTGACGGTCTCGCCGCTCTCGCCGATGCACCAGGTCAGGTGGTACCGGGCGCCCAGGGTGTCCGGGTCGGTCAGGCCGAGCGCGAGCCGCATGTCCTCGACCACCGTGGAGAGCAGCCGGATCGCCCCGTCGAGGTCGCCGGCCCGGCTGAGGTACCAGGTGAAGTCCCGCCAGGCGCAGAGCGTGTCCCGGTCGGTGGCGCCGAGTGCGACGGCGCAGTCCTGGGCGACCGCCTGGAGCTGGATGGCGGACTCCCCCGCGGTGGAGGCCCGGAAGGCCGCGTTCCGGCGCTCGCGCAGCGCCGCCCGGACGGCGTCGCCGGCCGCGGCGGGCGGGGCGGTCACCGGCGGCGTGGTGAGCGGCGACAGGACGGGCGGCGCCTCGGCCCGCGGTGGTGCCACGGGCCGGACGGGCGGCGCCGGCGGCGCGACCGACGGAACGGCCGGGGCAACGGCCGGCGGAACAGCCGGAGCGGCAGCCGGCGGAACGGACGGAGCGGCCGGAACGGCAGCCGGCGGAACGGACGACGGAACAGCCAGCGGAAGCGGCACCGGCCGGTCCAGCACCGTCGCGGCCGGGGCCGGCGGGGCGGCCGGCCCCTGCGCCGCGCGCCGCTCCGCCAGGTCCGCGAGCCGCCGCTCCACCGTCCTGGCGTCGGCCGGGCGGTCCGCCGGGTCCTTCGCCAGCAGCTCGGTGACCAGCGCGGCCACCTCGTCCGGCAGCCCGAACTGCGCCGGGTCCAGCGCCGGCGGCGGCTCGTTGAGGTGCTGGTACATCAGTACCGGCGTCGAGTCGCCGCTGAACGGCCGCGCTCCGGTGCAGAGTTCGACCAGCACGCAGCCGAACGCGTAGAGGTCCGCCCGGCCGTCCACCCGGCCGCCGGTCCAGCGCTCCGGCGCCATGTACGCGGGGCTGCCGATGACCGTCCCGGTGGTGGTGAGCCCGCCCGCCCCGACGTCGAGTTGGGCGATCCCGAAGTCCAGCACCTTCAGCACGCCGGCCGCGGTGACCATGATGTTGTCCGGCTTGATGTCGCGGTGCACCATGCCCGCGTCGTGGGCGGCGGCCAGCGCGGAGCAGATCTGCCGCCCCCAGCGCAGGCTCTGCACCGGGTCGGGCAGGCCGGACCGGAGCACGTCGGTCAGGGTGCGGCCGGTGAGCAGCTCCATCACCAGGTACGTCACCTGCCGGCCGCCGAGCTCGCCCTCCCCGAGGTCGTGCACGGTGACGATGTGCGGGTGCGAGAGGTTCCCCGCCGCGCAGGCCTCCCGGACGAACCGCAGCGCGGCCTTCTGCTGGTCCTCGCCGTGGTGGCCGATGACCTTGACCGCCACCTGCCGCTGCATCCGGGTGTCGAAGGCCCGCCACACCACGCCGAAGCCGCCCTGGCCGAGCCGCTCCAGCAGCTCGTACCGGCCGTCGAGGACATCCCCGACCGTCACCCGCCCCACCCCCCGCCTCTCGAAAGCCGTCACACTCTACCGACGCCGCAGGGCCCGCCCGGGGCCCCTGCCCCCGTCCCTTCCCAGGTGGAAGGATGGGTACCGGCTCCCGCAACGGTGCGAGGGGCCGACGATCAGCCGAGGAGCGCAGTCATGGCCAAGCAGGCCCCGCAGAGCGACCCGGCGCAGGACGCCCCCGAGGTGTCCGCGCCCCAGCACGCTGCCGCCGGGCTGCCCGCCGTCGGCCACAGCCTCCGGATGGCCACCGAGCAGATGGGCGCCCGCCGCACCCTGGCCACCCTGCGCAAGGTCAACCAGCCCGACGGCTTCGACTGCCCCGGCTGTGCCTGGCCCGAGCCGGGCAAGACGCACACCGCCGAGTTCTGCGAGAACGGGGCGAAGGCCGTCGCCGAGGAGGCCACCGAGCGCAGGATCCACGCCGAGTTCTTCGCCGCCCACCCGGTGGCGGAGCTCGCGGAGCGCTCCGGCTACTGGCTCGGCCAGCAGGGCCGCCTCACCGCACCGATGCTGCTGGACGAGGGCGCGACCCACTACACGCCGATCGGCTGGGACGAGGCCTTCGCGCTGATCGCCGAGGAGCTGCGCGCGCTGGACACCCCGGACGGCGCCGCGTTCTACACCTCCGGCCGGACCAGCAACGAGGCCGCCTTCGCCTACCAGCTGTTCGCCCGCCGGCTGGGCACCAACAACCTGCCCGACTGCTCCAACATGTGCCACGAGTCGTCCGGCTCGGCCCTCACCGAGACGCTCGGGGTCGGCAAGGGCAGCGTCAGCCTGAAGGACCTCTACCAGGCCGACCTGATCATCGTGGCCGGCCAGAACCCGGGCACCAACCACCCGCGGATGCTCTCCGCCCTGGAGCGGGCCAAGCGTGCCGGAGCCACCGTCGTCAGCGTCAACCCGCTGCCGGAGGCCGGCCTGGAGCGGTTCAAGAACCCGCAGAACGCGCGCGGCCTGGTCGGCCACGGCACCAAGCTGACCGACCTCTTCCTCCAGATCCGGCTGGGCGGCGACCTCGCCCTGTTCCGCGCGCTCAACCAGCTGATCCTCGACAAGGACGCCGTCGACCACGCGTTCGTCGCCGAGCACTGCCACGGCTTCGAGGAGTTCGCCGCCGAGGCCCGCGAGACCACCCGGGAGGAGGTCCTCGCCGCCACCGGCCTGCCCTGGGAGCAGATCGAGGAGCTGGCCCGGATGGTGCTGGCGTCGGAGAAGATCATCGTCTGCTGGGCGATGGGCCTCACCCAGCACAAGCACGCCGTGCCGACCATCCGCGAGGTGGTCAACTTCCTGCTGCTGCGCGGCAACGTGGGCCGTCCGGGCGCCGGCGTCTGCCCGGTGCGCGGGCACAGCAACGTGCAGGGCGACCGGACGATGGGCATCTTCGAGCGCCCGTCGGAGGCCTTCCTGGACGCGCTGGGCGGCGAGTTCGGCTTCGAGCCGCCGCGCGCGCACGGCTACGACTCGGTGGACACCATCCGGGCGATGCGCGACGGCAAGGTCCGGGTGTTCTTCGCGATGGGCGGCAACTTCGTCGCGGCGACCCCGGACACCGAGGTCACCGAGGCGGCGATGCGCCGTTGCCGGCTCACGGTGCACGTCTCCACCAAGCTCAACCGCTCGCACGTGGTGACCGGCGCCCGCGCGCTGATCCTGCCCACCCTGGGCCGCACCGACCGGGACGTCACCGCCAAGGGCGCCCAGTTCGTCTCCGTCGAGGACTCGATGGGCCAGGTGCACTCCTCCCGCGGCGGCCTGCGCCCGCCCGCGCCGGGACTGCTCTCCGAGGTGGCGATCGTCTGCCGGCTGGCCCGCGCCGCCCTCGGCCCGCAGGACGGCGTGCCGTGGGAGGAGTTCGCCGTCGACTACGACACCCTGCGGGACCGGATCGCCCGGGTGGTCCCGGGCTTCGCCGACTTCAACGAGAAGGTCCGCCGCCCCGGCGGCTTCACGCTGCCGCACGGCCCGCGCGACTCCCGGACCTTCCCGACCGCGACCGGCAAGGCCAACTTCACGGTCAACCCGCTCACCGCGCCGGAGGTGCCGGCCGGCCGCCTGCTGCTGCAGACGCTCCGCTCGCACGACCAGTACAACACCACGATCTACGGCCTGGACGACCGCTACCGCGGCATCACCGGCGGCCGCCGCGTCGTCCTGGTGAACCCGGCCGACGCCGCCGAGCTGGGCCTGGCCGAGGGGGCGTACGTCGACCTGGTGGGCGAGTGGAAGGACGGTGTGGAGCGCCGCGCCCCGCACTTCAAGGTGGTGCACTACCCGGTGGCCCGCGGCGGCGCCGCCGCGTACTACCCGGAGACCAACGTGCTGGTGCCGCTGGACTCCACCGCCGACATCAGCAACACCCCGACCTCCAAGGCCGTGGTGGTCCGCTTCGAACCGGACAGCGGCGCGAGCTGAGCACGGAACGCCCGAGGGGGCCTGCGGACCGCGGAAGGTCGGCAGGCCCCCTCGGGCGTTCGCGTCAGTTCTGCCCGGTCGGCAGCGGCGTGGCCGAGGTGGTGCCCGGGGCCGAGGCACTCGCGGAGCCGGTGCCGGTGGCCGAGGCGGACGAGGTCGGCGTTCCCGCGGGCGTCCCGGTGGGGGTGCCCGTCGGGGTGCCGGTCGGCGTGGTGGTCGGCGTTCCCGTGGGCGTCCCCGTCGGGGTACCGGTCGGCGTGCCGGTCGGCGTCCCCGTGGGCGTGCCGGTCGGGGTGCCCGTGGGCGTGCCGGTCGGCGTCCCCGTGGGGGTGCCGGTCGGCGTGGTGGTCGGGGTGCCCGTGGGCGTGGTGGACGGCGTCCCCGGTGCGGGGGTCCCGGGTGCGGGCGTCCCCGGGGCCGGCGCGTCCGGGGCGGGCGTCACCGGCACCTGGTTGGCCGGGCTCGGCGCGATCGGGGTGACGGTGTCCCAGCCGGCCGGGAGGTCCGGCACCTTCCAGGCGCCTCCCGCCTCGTCCGAAGCGGTCTCCGGGTCCGGCCGGACGGCACCGAGGATCGGCATCGAGCCAATCGGCGACACCTTGATCACGGCCCCCGGCCGCGGCGCCTGCACGACAAGCCCGCCGCCGATGTACATCGCGACGTGGGTGGCGCCCTCGAAGTAGATGACCAGGTCGCCGGGGCGCAGCTGGTTCAGCGCGACGTGCTGGAGCTGGGCCCACTGCTCCTGGCTGGTGCGCGGGATCGGCTTGCCGGCGTGCAGCCAGGCCTGCGAGGTGAGGCCGGAGCAGTCGAAGGTGTCGGGGCCGGCGCCGCCCCACACGTACGGCTTGCCCAGCTGCGCCAGCGCGTACGCGACGGCGGCCCGGCCGGCCAGCGAGGGGGTGCGCTCGCCCTTGCCGAGTGCGCCGGAGGCGAGGAAGGCGAGCTGGGCCTCGTCGGCCTTGGCCTTCTCCAGCTTCTCCAGCTCGGTGCGCTGGGCGCCGGTGAGCGAGGAGACCAGCTGCTCGACGGAGGTGAGGTCGGTGGCGACCTTGGCCTTGGCGGCGTCCTGCTGGCCGACCAGCACCTGCGAGCTCTTCAGCGCCTCCTCGTTCTGCTTCTGCAGACCGGTGAGCGCGTCGCGGTCGTTCTTCAGCCGGCCCAGGAACTCGGACTGCGAGCGGCTCGCGGCGGCGAGCAGCTCGGCGATGGTGACCGCCTCGTACGGGTCCTTGGAGAGCAGCAGTTCGGCGTAGGCGGACGCGGCGCCGTTGCGGTACTGGGCCGCGGCGAGCTGGGCGGCGATGTCGGTGCCGGCGTCGACCAGCTTCTGCTGGCGCTCCAGCCTGTCCTTGAGGTCGGCGAGCGCGGCCTGCTGCTCGGCGACCTTGGCGACGGTGGCGTTGTACTGCTCGGTGGCGGCCTCGGCGCCCTTGTACAGCTCGTGCAGCTTGTCGAGCAGCGGGCCGAGGGTGGCCTTGGCGTCGGCGAGCGGGTCGGCCCCGGGCGCGGCGGTCGGGGCGGTGACGCCGGGCGTGCCCGGGTCCGGTGCGGCGTAGGCGGCCTGGGTGGCCAGCGGCAGGGCGAGCGCGGCGGCCGCGAGCACCGCCCCGCAGCGCAGGGCCGCCCGTACCCACGGTCGCAGTCCGGCCGTCTCCGTCCGCTGTGCAGCCCCGCCCATGGGTGTGTCCTCCCCGACCCGACGGTCCGGGGTGTCCGGATCCACGCAGATCCTGTCATGGGTTACCCGTCAGAAACAGACCGCGCCCGCACGGGTCGGTGAATTCTCAGGTCCGGGGGCCGGTCCGGCTGTGAGCCTGGTCTCACCAAACCGGACCGAACCAGGACGTTCTGCGCCAATGCCCAGCTCAGCGCGGTCGTGGACACCTCGGGGAAAGGTGCCGGCAACCCCTCCGACACTGTCGGAACCACGAATCCCGGCCCAGTTCATCTTCCGTTCACCGAACGTCCCTACCGTCGCGAGCGACACCAACGTCAGTGCGACAACTACGACGATTGTTTGGGTATGGAACACATCTCGTTCCTGGTTGCCGTCGTGATCATCACGGCGCTCGCCTTCGACTTCACCAACGGGTTCCACGACACCGCCAATGCGATGGCCACCTCCATCGCGACGGGAGCCCTCCGGCCCAAGGTCGCGGTCACCATCGCGGCCGTCCTCAACTTCGCGGGCGCGTTCCTGTCCGTGAAGGTCGCCACCACCATCTCCGGCGGCATCGTCAACGAGAAGACCGGCATCCACCCCGAGATCATCTTCGCCGCACTGGTCGGCGCGATCCTGTGGAACCTGCTCACCTGGCTGAGAGGCCTGCCGTCCAGTTCCTCGCACGCGCTCTACGGCGGCCTGATCGGTGCCACCGTCGTCGGCGTCGGCGTCAACGGCGTCAACTTCGACACCGTCGTCACCAAGATCCTCATCCCCGCGGTCGCCTCCCCGCTGGTCGCCGGCCTGGCCTCGTGGGGCGCCACCAAGCTGGCCTACGCGATCACCCGCAGGAGCAACGGCGAGACCGTCACCAAGGGCTTCAAGACCGGCCAGATGTTCTCCTCCTCGCTGATCTCGCTGGCCCACGGCACCAACGACGCCCAGAAGACGATGGGCATCATCACCCTGACCCTGGTCTCGGTCGGCGCCCTGCCCAAGGGTGCGCTGCCCCCCACCTGGGTGATCGTCTCGGCCGGTGCGGCGATCGCGCTCGGTACCTACATGGGCGGCTGGCGGATCATCCGCTCGATGGGCAAGGGCCTGGCGGACATCCAGGCTCCGCAGGGCTTCGCCTCCGAGTCGGCCGCCGCGACCGTCATCCTGACCTCGTCGCACATGGGCTTCGGCCTCTCCACCACCCAGGTCTGCTCCGGCGGCATCATGGGCGCCGGCCTCGGCGGCCCGAAGGCCGAGCTGCGCTGGAGCCTGGTCCGCCGCATGGTCTACACCTGGGGCCTGACCCTCCCGGCCGCCGCCGTGGTCTCCGGCGCCGCGGCGTTCCTCGCCCAGCAGGGCCCCTGGGGCGTGGCGCTGGTCGGCGCCGCCCTGGTGGCCGGCTCCGGCGCGATGTGGATCATCTCGCGCCGCCAGCCGGTCGGCGCGGACAACGTCAACGACGTCAACCCGGTCGAGAACGTCACCCCGGTGGAGGTGGGCCCGGCCGGCACCCCCGCCGCCCCCACCACCGCCTCGACCACGGTCGCGGCCTGAGCGCCGCCGGCTGAGGAGCACACACCATGCACATCAAGTGGAACGCCCTGGCGCAGACCGCCGGCTTCAGCTTCGGCATCACCGTCGCCGTGGTCGCCGTCTTCGCGCTCGGCATCCTGGCCCTCTCCCGCCGCGAGGCCGCGCTGACCGCGCAGCGCTCGGCGGCCGGCACCGGCGCCCCGTCCGCGGGCGCCGGCCGGCTGGCCCTGGCCGGCGCGTACGCCTGCTTCGCGGTCTGCGGCGCGGCCGTCCTCTACGGCCTGTCGCTGATCGCCGGCCACTAGCCGGTACGGCAGCGGCCACCGGCCGCACACGCCGAAGGGCTGGGGAGCATCCGCTCCCCAGCCCTTCGGCGTTCCCGCGGGCGCCCGGTCAGTCCTGCTGGGTGGTGCGCAGCGCGGTCTCGCGGATGAACAGCACCGTGACGAAGGCCAGCAGCGCGAACGGCGCCGCCATCAGGAAGACCACGCCCACGCCGTGCCCGAAGGCGTCCGTCACCAGCGGGACGATCGGGGCGGGCAGCTTGTGCAGGTCCGGGATGCCGCCGCCGGCCGCGGCGCCGGTGGCCGGGATGTGCGCGGCGGCCAGGTTCTCCGCCAGGTAGTGGCCGACCTTGTTGCTCATCAGGGCGCCGAGTGCGGAGACGCCCATCGCGCCGCCCATGGTGCGGAAGAAGGTGACCACCGAGCTGGCCGCGCCGAGCTCGTGGCGCGGCACGGTGTTCTGCACGGCGAGGACGAGGTTCTGCATGGTCAGGCCGAGGCCGATGCCGGTGATCGCCATGTAGACGCAGAGCAGCCCGTAGGGGGTGTCGGCCCGGGCGGTGCCGAGCAGGCCGAAGCCGATGGCCAGCATGAGGGTGCCGGAGACCAGGTAGACCTTCCACTTGCCGTACTTGGTGATCAGCTTCCCGGCCACGGTGGAGGAGACGGCCAGGCCGAGGATCATCGGCAGGGTCATCAGGCCGGCGATGGTCGGGGACTTCTCCCTGGCCAGCTGGAAGTACTGGCTGAGGAAGGTGGTCGCGCCGTACATCCCGACGCCCACCAGGACGCTGGCGAGCGCGGCCAGGGCGACGGTGCGGTGGCGGAAGAGGTCCGGCGGGATGATCGGCTCGACGGCGCGCTTCTCGACCACCACGGCGAGGGCTCCGAGCACCAGGCCGCCGCCGACCATGGCCACGGTCTGCCAGGAGAGCCAGGCGTAGTTCTTGCCGGCCAGGGTGATCCAGATCATCAGCAGGCTGACGGCGCCGGTGATGACCAGCGCGCCCAGGTAGTCGATCTTCACCTTGCGCCTGACCACCGGCAGCTTGAGCGTGCGCTGGAGCACCGCGATCGCGGCCAGCGCGAACGGGATGCCGACGTAGAAGCACCAGCGCCAGCCCAGCCAGGAGGTGTCCACGATGACGCCGCCGATCAGCGGGCCGCCGATGGTGGCCAGGGCGAAGACGGCGCCGAAGTAGCCGCTGTACCGGCCGCGCTCGCGCGGCGGGACCATCGCCGCCAGGCAGATCTGGGCGAGGGCGGTGACACCGCCGGCGCCGATGCCCTGGAGGGCGCGGCAGGCGATCAGCTGGCCGGTGTTCTGGGAGAGGCCGGCCAGCGCCGAGGAGGCGATGTAGATGACCAGGGCTATCTGCAGCAGCAGCTTCTTGCTGGCGAGGTCGGAGAGCTTGCCCCAGATCGGGGTGGAGGCGGTCAGGGTGAGCAGGGTGGCGGTGATCACCCAGGTGTAGGCGGACTGGCCGCCGTGCAGGTCGGTGAGGATGCGGGGCAGCGCGTTGGAGACGACCGTCGACGACAGCACGGCCACGAAGAGACCGAGCAGAAGGCCGGACAGCGCCTCCATCACCTGCCGGTGCGTCATGGGTTGGTCGTCGGCGGTGGCGGCCCCGGTCGCGGCTTGGGTGGTGACGGTCATCTGGGTCCTTCGGCGGGGTGCGGGGCGGAAGCGGGAGACGGCGGACGAAGGGCAGGGAATCGTTGCCTTACGCAACCATAGGACGAATGGTTGACTAGGGCAACTTTCTTCAAGCCCAAGTAAAATCTGCCGCCGGCCCGGCCCCGGGCCTTGCGCCTCAGACCCCCATGCCCTCCCCGACCACGTCGTTGAAGCGGTGCAGCAGCTCCGCGAAGCGGGCCACGTCCTCCTCCGGCCAGTCGGCCATCAGCGCGCGCACCCGCTCCATCCGGGCGTCCCGCGCCCCCAGGAAACGCCGCCGGCCGTCCTCGGTGAGCGAGACCAGCGCCGCCCTGCGGTCCAACGGGTCCGCCTCCCGGTCCACCAGGCCCAGCTCCTCCAGCGCCCGGATCTGCCGGCTCACCGTGGCCTTGCCCACCGCGAAGTGCACGCCGATGTCGGTCACCCGCACCCGCCCGGCCTGCTCGATGTGGGCGAGCATGCTGTACGCCATGCCCTCCAGCTGGGGATGCACCCGGCGGGACATCTCCGCCACCCGGGCCCGGCCGCGCCGGAACAGCAGCGAGACCTCGCGCTCCACCGCCATCAGGGACTCGTCGTCACTCTCCGCACTCACGGCGCCAGTATCCCGCAGCCCACCGGTCCCGGAAGCGGCGCGGGGAGGACACCGCCCAACTAGTTGATGGTATGAAGTATCCGTTTGTCCTCTATCCGCCGATAGGCAAGGAGATGTGCATGACCGCCCCAGGACAGGTACCGGGACCGGGCCTCGTCGCCGAACTGAAGGGAGCGGTCACCCCGCGCACGGCGCTGCTGGTGATCGCCGTGCTCCTGCTCCAGTTCGGCTTCATCACGTCCTACGTCGGAGCCCTCCACCACCCGACCCCGCACGAGCTGTCGATCGCGGTGGTCGCCCCGCCGCAGGTCTCCCCCAAGCTGGTCGCGGCGCTGGAGTCGGTGCCGGACGACGCCGTCAAGGCCGTCACCGCACCGGACGCCGAGACCGCCACCGCGCAGATCAAGGACCAGAAGATCTACGCCGCGCTGGTCTTCAACCCGGCCGGCACCGAGGACACCCTGCTGGTCGGCGGCGCCCGCGGCCCGTCCGCGGCCAGGGCGGCGGACACCATCGTCACCGCGCTGGAGAAGACCCAGGGCCGGACGGTGAAGACCGTCGACGTGGTGCCGCTGGCCAAGGGCGACCCCAACGGCCTCACCTCCTTCTACCTGGTGATCGGCTTCTGCGTCGGCGGCTACCTGGTCGCCTCGATCCTGGGCGTCAGCGCCGGCGCCAAGCCCGCCAACACCAACCGGGCGGTGATCCGGCTCGGCACGCTGGCGTTGTACTCGGTCGCGGCCGGCATCGGCGGCGCGATCATCGTCGGCCCGGTCCTCGACGCGCTGCCCGGCTCGTTCTGGGGCCTGGCCGGCGTCGGCGCGCTGGTGGTCTTCGCGGTCGGCGCGTTCACCATGGCGCTGCAGTGCCTGTTCGACATCATCGGCATCGGCATCGCGGTGCTGATCTTCGTGGTGCTCGGCAACCCGAGCGCGGGCGGGGTCTTCCCGCCGCCGCTGATGCCGCCGTTCTGGCGGGCGATCGGCGCCTGGATCCCGAACGGCGCCGGGACGGAGGCGACCCGCTCGATCGCCTACTTCGACGCCACCAACCTCGGCATGCCGCTGGTGGTCCTGGTGGTCTGGGCACTGGTCGGCGTCGGGATCACCTTCGCCGCCGTCCTGCGCGGGCCGCGCGGCGGCCGCGAGCTCGTGCACCCGTAGGACGCGCGTCCGGACGGTTCGCGCCGGCGGCGGCGCGGACCGCCGGGCACGCCCCGCGGCCGCCCGGCACGGGCCCCGGCCGCGCTACACGTCCAGCCGGCCCGGGTCCGCGACGATCGCCCGGACCACGCCGACCGCGGCCCCGAGCAGCGGGCCGCGGCGGCCCAGCCGGGAGACCGTCAGCCGCTCGTCCGTCCAGGGGCGGACGGTCACCCGGGCCGCCAGCTCGGCCCGCATCGCCCCGAGCAGCCAGGGCGCCAGCCGGGCGTAGCCGCCGCCCAGCACCACCTCGGCCGGGTCGAGCAGGTTGACCGCCCCGGCCGAGGCGATGCCCAGCGCCGAGCCGGCCCCGGCCAGCGCCGCACGGACCTCCTCGTCACCGGCCCCGGCCCGCTCGGCGAGCAGCGCCACCCAGTCGCCGCGGATCCCCTCCAGGCCCGCCTCCCGCAGCACCGCCGCCTCCCCCGCGTACTGCTCCAGGCAGCCGTGCGACCCGCAGGCACAGAGCGGGCCGTCCGGGCGCACCGGCACGTGGCCCAGCTCGCCGGCGTAGCCGCGGGCCCCGCGCAGCAGCCGGCCGCCGATCACGATCGCCGCGCCGACCCCGGCCTCGGCGGAGACGTGCAGGAAGTGGTCCGGCGCCCCGCCCAGCCAGAGTTCGGCCAGCCCGCCCAGGTTGGCCTCGTTGTCGGCGTCGATCGGCAGCTCGGCCAGCTGCCCGGCACCGGCGGCGCGCAGCGCGAGCCGCAGCTCGGCGGTGACCGGCACGTCCTGCCAGCCCAGGTTGGCGGCCCGCTGGAGCTGCCCGCCGCCGTCGCCGACCAGCCCGGGGACGGCCAGGGTCAGCCCGGCCGGGCGCAGCCCCGCCTCCACGGCGGCCGCTCGCAGCAGCTCGGCCAGGTCGGCCAGGACGGCGGCGGGCCGCCTGCCCCGGTTGCGGATCTCCTGGCGGCGCCAGGCGCGGACCTCCCCGCGCAGGTCGACGACGCAGGCGCCGAGGTGCTCCACCCCGATCTCGGCGCCCAGGCCGCCCGGCCCCTGCGGGTTGAGGCCCAGCGCGGTGCCGGGCCGGCCGACCTTGCCGCTCGGTGCGGCCGGGCCCTCCTCGACCACCAGGCCGGCGGCGATCAGCTCCTCGGCGAGCGAGGAGACGGCCGCCCTGGTGAGGCCGGTGTCGGCGGCCACCTCGGCCCGGGAGCGCGGGGCGCGCGCGATCACGCCGAGCACCAGCGCCAGGTTGGCCCGGCGCATGCCCTGCTGGCTGGCGGGCCCGGCCCGGAGGCCGTCCGTCTCGCGCATCGCCCTCACCCCGCTCGACTGCCGGACACCGTCGTCGAGACCGGTCGTCTGCAGCCTAACCGCGTTCGGCCGCCCGCTCCCGGCGGCCTCGGGAGGGCGGGCCCGCCGCGCCTCACGGGATGCGCTGCGGCTGCTCCGCGGGGGTGGCGGCGGGTTCGGCGAGGCGGGTGAAGACCCAGCGCTGCATGGCCCAGTAGCGGAAGAGCATCGCGATGAACGTGCCCACGACCATCCCGCTGAGGAAGTCGGCCACCTCCTGGGTGAAGGCGGTCACCTGGGGCTCGCGCAGGTCGAGCAGGTAGCGCGAGACGATCAGCGGGAGGTCGTTGACGCCGATCGCCACCACGCTGACCAGCACGAACAGCAGCACCTCCCGGCGGCGGCCGGCCGCGCGGAAGGACCACTGGCGGTTGAGCACGTACGAGACCGCGGTGCCGACCACCGTCGCGACGGTCAGCGCCACCACCGGCTTCTGCTGCAGCACGGTGAACTTCAGCGAGAGGTTGAGCACCGTGGTCAGCGCGAAGCAGACACCGCCGACCAGCAGGAACTTCACCAGCCGGCGGTGCCTGAGCAGGAACGGGCGCAGCCCGGCCGGCACTCTGGCCAGGGCGCGCTGCGTGGGGGACGGCATCTTCGCAGTCTGACCACGGTGGCCGCGGGCCGCTACTCGTCGGCCGCCGCCCGCCCCGCGCGCGGGCTACTCGTCCGCGGTGATCCGCAGCACCCCGGTGGTGGTGCCCTGGTAGACGACCCCGCCGGGGGCGATCGAGCCGACCATCTGGAGGGTGTCGAAGACGAAGCCGGCCCCGGTGTACTTGGTGCGCACCACGGCGCCGGTGCGCGGGTCGACCTCCGCGTAGTAGTAGGGGTCGAGCACCGAGGTGGCATCGGTGCCCGGGATCACGGGGTTGCGCAGCACGGTGTGGATCAGCCCGTCGGCGATGGAGAGCCGGGGGACGGCCGCGGAGCGCACCCTGTTGTCCCAGGCGAGATCGCAGCCGGAGCCGTCGGCGCGGACGTCGACCCGGCTGAGCCCGCCGCGGAACCGGTCGGACGACGGCACGCTCGGCCCGGCGTCGTCGGGCAGCTTCGGGTACGGGTACCCGTAGGTGGAGGCGACGAGGACGGTGTTGCCGGCCGCGACCGGGGAGTTCTCACTGCCGCTGCCGCCCGCCTTCAGCACCGGCACCGAGCAGACCTGCGAGCCGTCCGAGGCCCGGTAGACCAGGAGGTTCACGGTGGGCGCGGCGTTGTCGACGACGGTGACATAGTCGGTGCCGGTGCGCGGCCCGAAGAAGGTGGGCGTCGAGCCGGTGCCCCAGCTGAGCTGGCCGGGCTTGCGGCCGGGCCCGCGGTCGTACGGGCGGCGCCAGGCGGGTCACCGCGCGTCAGAGGACGCGGTGACAGATCGCCGAACATGCGCGGGCCAGGTCGACGTCCAGTCGACGGCTCAGGTGCGCATGGCGATTCACACCGTCAGACTGCCCCACTGACGGTCCGTCTCACAAGGCGCGTCTCACGGTACGGGAAAGGGCCCGGCGGGCAGTCCCCCTGCTCCGCCGGGCCCCTGAACCACCGTCAGGCGGCGACCAGCACCTCGGCCGGCTCCAGGGCCAGCTTCAGCACCTCCCGGACGTCCGCGACCGGGTGGACGGTGAGCCGCTCCAGCACCTCGGCCGGGACGTCGTCCAGGTCGGCCTCGTTCCGCTTGGGGATGATCACCGTGGTGACGCCCGCCCGGTCGGCGGCGAGCAGCTTCTGCTTCACCCCGCCGATCGGCAGCACCCGCCCGGTCAGCGACACCTCACCGGTCATCGCCACGTCGGTGCGCACCTTGCGGCCCGAGAGCAGCGAGGCCAGCGCGGTCGTCATGGTGATGCCGGCGCTCGGCCCGTCCTTGGGGACGGCCCCGGCGGGGACGTGCAGGTGCACGCCGCGGTCCCGCAGCGAGGTGACCGGCAGCTCCAGCTCGGCGCCGCGCGAGCGGAGGAAGGAGAGCGCGATGTGCGCGGACTCCTTCATCACGTCGCCCAGCTGCCCGGTGAGGGTGAGCCCGGTGCCGCCGGTCTCGGCGTCGGCGAGCGAGGCCTCGATGTAGAGGACGTCGCCGCCGGCGCCGGTCACCGCGAGGCCCGTCGCCACGCCGGGGACGGCGGTGCGCCGCTCGGCCGGCTCCTGGGCCGCCTCGGGGACGTGGTGCGGCCGGCCGATCAGGGCGCGCAGGTCGTCGGCGCCGATCGCGGCGGGCAGCTCGCGCTCGCCCAGTTCGCTCTGCGCGGCGATCTTGCGCAGCACCCGGGCGATCGAGCGTTCGAGGTTGCGGACGCCGGCCTCGCGGGTGTACTCGCCCGCCAGCCTGCGCAGCGCCTCCTCGTCGACCGCCACCTCCCCGCCCTTCAGGCCGGCCTTCTCCAGCTGGCGCGGGAGCAGGTGGTCGCGGGCGATGACGACCTTCTCGTCCTCGGTGTAACCGTCCAGGCGGACCAGCTCCATCCGGTCGAGCAGCGGCTCGGGGATGGCCTCCAGCACGTTGGCGGTGGCGAGGAAGACCACGTCGGAGAGGTCCAGCTCGACCTCCAGGTAGTGGTCGCGGAAGGTGTGGTTCTGCGCCGGGTCCAGGACCTCCAGCAGCGCCGCGGCAGGGTCCCCCCGGTAGTCGGAGCCGACCTTGTCGATCTCGTCGAGCAGGACGACCGGGTTCATCGAGCCGGCCTCCTTGATCGCCCGCACCAGCCGGCCGGGGAGCGCGCCGACGTAGGTGCGCCGGTGGCCGCGGATCTCCGCCTCGTCCCGGACGCCGCCCAGCGCGACCCGGACGAACTTGCGGCCCATCGCGCGGGCCACCGACTCGCCGAGCGAGGTCTTGCCGACGCCGGGCGGGCCGACCAGTGCCAGCACCGCCCCTCCGCGCCGGCCGCCGACCAGGCCGAGCCCCTGGTCGGCCCGGCGCTTGCGCACCGCGAGGTACTCGACGATGCGGTCCTTCACGTCGGCCAGGCCGGAGTGGTCGGCGTCCAGCACCGCGCGGGCGCCGGCGATGTCGTAGGCGTCCTCGGTGCGCTCGCTCCAGGGCAGCTCCAGGACGGTGTCCAGCCAGGTGCGGATCCAGGAGCCCTCGGGCGACTGGTCGGAGGCGCGCTCCAGCTTGTCGACCTCCTTGAGCGCCGCCTCGCGCACCTTCTCCGGCAGGTCGGCCGCCTCGACCCGGGCGCGGTAGTCGCCCTCCTCGTCGGCCGGGTCGCCGTTCAGCTCGGCCAGCTCCTTGCGGACGGCCTCCAGCTGGCGCCTGAGCAGGAACTCCTTCTGCTGCTTGGCCACCCCCTCCTCGACGTCCTTGCGGATGGTGTCGTTGACCTCCTCCTCGGCGAGGTGCTCGCGCAGCAGCGTCAGCGCGTACTCCAGCCGGGCCACCTGGTCGGCCTCCAGCAGCACCTTGAGCTTCTGCTCGGCGGTGACGAAGGGGGCGTAGCCGATGTTGTCGGCGAGCTCGCCGACGCCCTCGATCTGGGCCACCCGGTCGACGACCTGCCAGGCGCCGCGCCTGCGCAGCCACTGGGTGGAGAGCGACTTGTACTCCTTGACCAGCTCGGCGGCGCGCCCGGCCACCGGGGTGCCGACCGAGGACTCCCGGAAACCCGTGGTCTCCACCCAGAGGGCGGCGCCGGGCCCGGTGGTGCCGACGCCGATCCGGACCCGGCGCACGGCGCGCACCAGCGCCGCCGGGTCGCCGTCGGCCAGCCGGCCGACCTGCTCGACGGTGGCGAGGGTGCCGGCCGGCGCGTAGGAGCCGTCCACCCGCGGGACCAGCAGGACCTGGGGCTTCCCGGTGCCGGTGGCCGCGGCGCGCGCGGCCTCGACCGCGGCCCGCACCTCGGTGTCCTTGAGGTCCAGCGGGACGACCATGCCCGGGAGCACGACCTCGTCGTCGAGCGGCAGCACGGGCAGGGTGAGCGGTGTGGACGTCGATGCCATGATCTCTCCCCAGTCAGTGAAGTTGAGTTGACCTGACTAAGGTTTGGCGGGCGCCGGTTGTTCCCCACGGCGCGTTCGCCGTGAGCGAACGGGAGCGGGCGGGAACGGCACGGGGAAGACCGCGGGAGGGCCCGTCAAAAACGCCCGGGCGGCGTCACATCCGGTCCAGCAGGGCGGCCCGGCCCGAGGCCGGGGCGGACGTCCCGGACGGCCCGGCGGGCTCGGACCGGCGCCTCCCCCCGCGGCGGCCCGGCTCCGGGCGGCACAGGCGGCGGTCGGCGGTGCGCCGCAGCCGTCCCCAGAGCGCCACCCCGGCCAGCAGCGCCGCCGGGTGGCCGATGCCGGTCACCAGGTCCCGGTCGCCCGCGATCTGCTGGACGATCAGCGTGGCCGCCAGGCCGAGCGCCAGCAGCCGCCCGCGCGGCCGCAACAGCCCGGCCAACGCTCCGAGGCTGGCCAGGACGCCGTAGCTGACCCCGATGTCCAGGTGGTCCAGCGCCCCGGACTCCAGCCGCCCGTCGGCCACGGCGGCGATCACCACCGCCTGGGAGAGCAGCGTCGCGCCGACGTGCCCGGCCGCGAAGACGGCCGCCGCCCGGCCCGGACCGACCCGCCGCTCCAGCGGCGCGACCGTGAAGGCGAAGGCCCACAGGTAGGGCATCCAGATCGTCCCGGCCACCCAGAACCCGCTGAACAGCAGCGCGCGCAGCGGGTGCTGCAACAGGTTGTGCGCGTCCGAGCTGGACGCCTGCTGGAGCCGCAGCACCAGCCCCGGGTCGGCGAGCTTGGCGAAGGTGGTGGTGGCGCAGACCACCGCGAGGTAGCCGAGCGCGAAGGGGTTGCGCCGGGGCGTCGGCACCCGGGCCAGCAGCCAGTCGACCACCCAGACCCTCAGGCCGTGCCGGAGCATCCCGTAGGGCGGCCCGGCCCGGCCGGCACCACTGCGCAGCCCCGCCATGCCGCCTCCGCTCCGACCCGCTGCATCCGGCCCCGTCCGGTGCTCAACGTACCGGCGCGCGCCGCAGATCCCACCCCCATGACTCTTGTCGTGACCACGTTACGTCGGGCTCCTGGGAGCCCGCTGGGAAATCCCCGTGAAGACCCTCTGACGGCCGGACGGCGGGAACACCCGGATTTGGTCCAGACCTTCACTCTGCTTACGCACGAGTAGCTGTCCTGACCGGCGGGTTGATGTCAAAAAGTCTGCGTACGTATCGTCACGGAGTGAAAAATCGCCGGGTAAGGTAGCGGCCCGTGCCCACTCCCGAGTGGGTCGGAGGGCGGCCCGAAAGCCGGCCCACGGGCCGGAAACGACCGGTCCACCTGCCGGGAAGCATCCGCGGTCCGTACGCTGCGAAGTGTGCGGAAACGGCGGGCAGTCCACACCTGCCCTCCGGTCCGCGCACACGAGGTAACGGGACGGCGGACCCGGCACAGTCCACGACGGAACAAGACTACGAGCGGAGCCCCGCCATCCCCACAGGTGGCCGGCCCGCAGCCCTGGGGGCGGTGGCGTGACCGTGACAGAAATTCAGCAGGACAACCAGAACAGCGGCGGCACGGTGAGCAGCCAGCGCAGAGTGCTGGTGGTGGAGGACGAGCCCACGATCGCCGAGTCGATCGCGGCCCGGCTGGGTGCGGAGGGCTTCAAGGTCGCCGTGGCCCACGACGGCCCCGGTGCCGTCGACGGCTTCCACACCTGGCAGCCCGACCTGGTCGTGCTCGACATCATGCTGCCCGGCTTCGACGGCCTCGAAGTGTGCCGCCGGATCCAGGCGCAGCGCCCGGTACCGGTCCTGATGCTGACCGCGCGCGACGACGAGACGGACCTGCTGGTCGGCCTCGGCGTCGGTGCGGACGACTACATGACCAAGCCCTTCTCCATGCGCGAGCTGGCGGCCCGGGTCAACGTGCTGCTGCGCCGCGTCGAGCGCGCCCAGCAGGCGGCCCGCACACCGGCGCTCGGCTCGCTGCGCTTCGGCGAGCTGGAGATCGACCACGTGCAGCGCCGGGTCCGGCTGGCCTCGGGCGACGTCCACCTGACGCCGACCGAGTTCGACCTGCTCGCCTGCCTGGCCGCCCAGCCGCGCGCGGTGCTCACCCGCGAACAGCTGCTGGCCGAGGTGTGGGACTGGACGGACGCGTCCGGCACCCGCACCGTCGACAGTCACGTCAAGGCGCTGCGCAGGAAGATCGGCGCCAGCTGGATCCGCACCGTCCACGGCGTCGGCTACGCGCTGGAAGCCCCGCTCTCCTAGCGGCGCCTCGGGCGACGGGCCTCCGGGGGGCCCGTGTCCCGAACCGCCGTGCCCACCCGCGCGGGCGAGCACCGCACGCGGGGAACCACAGCACGCGGGGATCACAGGGAACCAATGACCTTTCCACAGCAACGCAACGGGGACGCCGACGACACCCGGCGGCCCACCCTGGCCGCCCGCGCCGCCCGCCGGGTCTGGGCCGACATCCGGCCGCTGGACCCGGTCCGTTCCATCAAGGGCAAACTCGCCCTCCTGGTGATCGTCTCGGTCTTCCTGGCCACCGGCATGGTGGTCGTGGCGATCCGTTCCGAGACGCAGATCCGGATCATCATGATCTTCTCGATGATCGCGTCACTGCTCTTCATGCAGTTCCTCGCGCACGGGCTGACCGCCCCGCTGCGCGACATGACCGCCGCCGCCCGCGCGATGGCCTCCGGCGACTACAGCCGCCGCGTCGAGGTGAACTCGCGCGACGAGATCGGCGAGCTGGCGGCCACCTTCAACCAGATGGCGGCCGACCTGGAGGCCGCCGACCGGCACCGCCGCGAGCTGGTCGCCAACGTCTCGCACGAGCTGCGCACGCCCATCGCCGCGCTGCGCGCCGTCCTGGAGAACGTGGTCGACGGCGTGGTCCAGCCGAACCCGGCGACCCTGGGTGCCGCACTGGAGCAGACCGAACGGCTCGGCCGGCTGGTCACCCACCTGCTCGACCTCTCCAAGATCGACGACGGCGTGGTCGACCTGGACGCCCGGCCCTTCGAGGTCCGCGAGTTCCTGGACGGCGTGCTGCGCGGGGTCACCGTGGACGGCGCGACCGCCGGCGGGGCGTTCTCCCGTCGCGGGGACGTCCGGCTGGCCCTGGAGGTCAGCCCGGCCGGCCTGACCGGCGTCGCGGACCCGGAGCGGCTCCACCAGGTGGTCGCCAACCTGGTCGACAACGCCTGCAAGCACTCCCCGCCCGGCGGCACCGTCACGGTCCGCGCGCGGCCGGGGGAGGCCCCCGGCGCCCTGCTGCTGGAGGTCGAGGACGAGGGGCCGGGCATCCCGCCGGCCGACCGCGGCCGGGTCTTCGAGCGGTTCAGCCGCAGCGGCACCGCCACCGCCCAGGGGCCCGGCTCCGACGGCGGCACCGGGCTGGGGCTGGCCATCGCCCGCTGGGCGGTGGACCTGCACGGCGGGCGGATCGAGGTGGCCGAGGCCGCCCGGGGCTGCCGGATCGAGGTACGGCTGCCCGGTCCGCGCTGACCCCCGATTCAGACCTGCATGTCACAGATCCGACACAGACGTATACGGATCTCGGGAAGCGATTATGTCCGGTTTCACCCCATTATGGGGCCTGATCGGGGGTGATCGCTTCCCATCCGAAGCGGCTTTCTAACGCACATTTTCAGCCAAACTGCAGGTCAGGACTGTGATCTGGGCGACGCCTGAGCCCTGGGGACTGCGCGATCACTGGTCAGGGGCGTAGCCTTAATCCCCGCTGTCCAAACATCCCAAAAGGAAGCGGAAGAGGGCGGTTGCCGCCGTGTCGCCACAGTCCCAAGAAACCCCCAACAGCTCGGCAAGTTCCACTGGCTTCGGCCCCAATGAGTGGCTCGTCGACGAGATCTACCAGCAGTACCTCCAGGACCCGAACTCGGTCGACCGAGCCTGGTGGGACTTTTTCGCCGACTACAAGCCCGGTACCGAGGTGACCCCAGTGACCCAGGCCGCGACCCAGGTCGGCCCCACGCCGACCACCGTTGCCGCCCCCGCGCCCGCCGCTGCCGCTCCGGCCGCGCCCGCCCCCGCCGCACCGGCCGCGCCCGCGCCGGCCCCCGCGGCCCCGGCAACCGCGCCGCTCGCCGCAGCCCCCGCCGCGCCCCCGGCCCCCAAGGCCGCCACCCCGGCCCCGGCCGCGCCCGCCGACGGGACCGGCCCCGAGCTGGTCCAGCTGCGCGGCCCGGCCAAGGCCGTCGCCACCAACATGGACGCCTCGCTGGAGGTGCCGACCGCGACGTCCGTCCGCGCGGTGCCCGCCAAGCTGCTGATCGACAACCGCATTGTCATCAACAACCACCTGCAGCGCGCCCGCGGTGGCAAGGTCTCCTTCACCCACCTGATCGGGTACGCCCTGGTCCAGGCCATCAAGGCCTCGCCGGGCATGAACCACAGCTACCAGGTGAAGGACGGCAAGTCCTACCTGGTCAAGCCCGAGCACGTGAACCTGGGCCTGGCCATCGACCTGGTGAAGCCCAACGGCGACCGCCAGCTCGTCGTCGCGGCCATCAAGAAGGCCGAGACGCTCGACTTCTTCGGCTTCTGGCAGGCCTACGAGGACATCGTCCGCCGGGCCCGCGCCAACAAGCTGACCATGGACGACTTCACCGGCGTCACGGTCTCGCTGACCAACCCCGGCGGCATCGGCACCGTGCACTCCGTGCCGCGCCTGATGCAGAACCAGGGCACCATCGTCGGCGTCGGCGCCATGGAGTACCCGGCCGAGTTCCAGGGCTCCGCCCCGGAGACCCTGTCCCGCCTGGGCGTCTCCAAGATCATGACGCTGACCTCGACCTACGACCACCGCGTCATCCAGGGCGCGGCGTCCGGCGAGTTCCTGCGCGAGATCCACCGTCTGCTGCTCGGCGAGAACGGCTTCTACGACGAGATCTTCGAGTCCCTGCGGATCCCGTACGAGCCGGTCCGCTGGGCCACCGACGTCGCCACCACCCACGACGACGAGGTCAACAAGACCGCGCGCGTCATCGAGCTGATCCACTCCTACCGGGTCCGCGGCCACCTCATGGCCGACACCGACCCGCTGGAGTACAAGCAGCGCAAGCACCCCGACCTGGACGTCACCACGCACGGCCTCACCCTGTGGGACCTGGAGCGCGAGTTCGCGGTCGGCGGCTTCGGCGGCCAGCGGATGATGAAGCTGCGCGACATCCTCGGCCTGCTGCGCAACACGTACTGCCGCACCGTCGGCATCGAGTACATGCACATCCAGGACCCGAAGCAGCGCAAGTGGCTACAGGAGCGCCTGGAGAAGCCGTACACCAAGCCGGAGCGCGAGGAGCAGCTGCGGATCCTCCGCCGCCTGAACTCGGCCGAGGCCTTCGAGACCTTCCTGCAGACCAAGTACGTCGGGCAGAAGCGCTTCTCGCTGGAGGGCGGCGAGTCCCTCATCCCGCTGCTGGACGCCACCATCGACTCGGCGGCCGAGCACCGCCTGGACGAGGCCGTCATCGGCATGGCCCACCGCGGCCGCCTCAACGTGCTGGCCAACATCGTCGGCAAGCCGTACGGCAAGATCTTCGGCGAGTTCGAGGGCAACCTCGACCCGAAGTCGATGCACGGCTCCGGCGACGTGAAGTACCACCTCGGCTCCGAGGGCACCTTCACCGGCCTGGACGGCGAGACCATCAAGGTCTCGCTCGCCGCGAACCCCTCCCACCTGGAGGCCGTGGACCCGGTCGTCGAGGGCATCGCCCGCGCCAAGCAGGACATCCTGGACCAGGGCGGCACGACCTTCCCGGTCCTGCCGATCCAGATCCACGGCGACGCGGCCTTCGCCGGCCAGGGCGTCGTCGCGGAGACCCTGAACATGTCGCAGCTGCGCGGCTACCGCACCGGCGGCACCGTGCACGTCGTGGTGAACAACCAGGTCGGCTTCACCGCCGCCCCGGCGTCCTCGCGCTCCTCGATGTACTGCACCGACGTGGCCCGGATGATCGAGGCCCCGATCTTCCACGTGAACGGCGACGACCCGGAGGCCGTGGTCCGCGTCGCGCGGCTCGCCTTCGAGTTCCGCCAGGCGTTCCACAAGGACGTCGTGATCGACCTCATCTGCTACCGCCGCCGCGGTCACAACGAGGCCGACAACCCGTCGTTCACCCAGCCGCTGATGTACGACCTGATCGACAAGAAGCGTTCGGTGCGCAAGCTGTACACCGAGGGCCTGATCGGTCGCGGCGACATCACCATGGAAGAGGCGGAGCAGGCGCTCCAGGACTTCCAGGGCCAGCTGGAGAAGGTCTTCGCCGAGGTCCGCGACGCCGCCCAGGCGCCGGCGCCGACCGCCAACGGCAAGCCGCAGGCCGACTTCCCGGTCAACATCCAGACCGGCATCTCCCAGGAGATGGTCAAGCGGATCGCCGCCTCGCAGGTCAACCTGCCGGACTGGCTGACCGTCCACCCGCGTCTGCTGCCGCAGCTCCAGCGCCGCGCCTCCTCGGTCGAGGACAACACCATCGACTGGGCCATGGGCGAGACCCTCGCCATCGGCTCGCTGCTGATGGAGGGCCACCCGGTCCGCCTGGCCGGCCAGGACAGCCGCCGCGGCACCTTCGGCCAGCGGCACGCCGTCCTGATCGACCGCAACAGCGGCGAGGACTACACCCCGCTGCTGTACCTGACCGAGGACCAGGCCCGCTACACCGTGTACGACAGCCTGCTGTCCGAGTACGCGGCGATGGGCTTCGAGTACGGCTACTCGCTGACCCGCCCGAACGCGCTGGTCATGTGGGAGGCGCAGTTCGGCGACTTCGTCAACGGCGCGCAGACCATGGTGGACGAGTACATCGCCTCCGCCGAGCAGAAGTGGGGCCAGCACTCCGGCGTCACCCTGCTGCTGCCGCACGGCTACGAGGGCCAGGGCCCGGACCACTCGTCCGCCCGCCCGGAGCGCTTCCTGCAGATGTGCGCGCAGGACAACATGACGGTCGCGATGCCGACCCTGCCGTCGAACTACTTCCACCTGCTGCGCTGGCAGGCGCACAACCCGCACCACAAGCCGCTGATCGTCTTCACCCCGAAGTCGATGCTGCGTCTGAAGGCCGCGGCGAGTGCGACCGAGGAGTTCCTGTCCGGCTCGTTCCGCCCGGTCATCGGTGACAGCACCGTCGACCCGGCGAACGTCCGCAAGGTCGTCATCACCGCCGGCAAGTTCTACTACGACGTGGAGGCGGCCCGCACCGAGCGCGGCGTCACCGACACCGCGATCGTCCGGGTCGAGCGGCTCTACCCGCTGCCGGTGGCCGAGCTCCAGGAGGAGCTGGCCAAGTACGGCGACGACGTCCAGTTCGTCTGGGCGCAGGAGGAGCCGGCCAACCAGGGTGCCTGGCCGTTCATCGCGATGAACCTGGTCGACCACCTGCAGGTCGTCGTCGGCCGCAGCGCCAACGGCTCGCGGCTGCGCCGCGTCGCCCGCACGGCCTCCTCGGCCCCGGCGGTCGGCTCGGCCAAGCGCCACGCCGCCGAGCAGCAGGCGCTGCTGGAGGAGATCTTCACGATCTGACGCCCCGGCGTCCCGGCGCTCCGGCGCCCCGCTCCAAGGCCCCGGCCCCCCGTGCACACCGCGCGGGGGGCCGGGGCCTTCGCGCTGCCCCGGGCTCCACGATGACGCCATGCCAAGGTCGCAGCTCTGCAACCAAAACGGCGCGGAAATGCGCGTTCGCCTGACGGGTCGATAGGTTATGCCTCGCCAGACCGCCGCCCGGGCAACCGTCATCGTGCCCGTCGGCCGGCCGAACGACCTCACCGCTCTCCCAGGGGGATCACCGCATGACCGCCGACGCACCACGGGACGCCGCCTCCGCACCGCTCCCGCCGGTCTTCCAGCCGCTCCACCCGGACGACCCGCGGGAGGTCGGCGGCTACCGGCTGTTCGCCCGGCTCGGCGCCGGCGGCATGGGCCGGGTCTACCTCTCGTACACCCCCGGCGGCCGGCCGGTGGCGCTCAAGGTGGTCCGCCCGGAGTTCGCCGAGGACGGCGAGTTCCGCCGCCGGTTCGCCCAGGAGGTCACCAACGCCCAGCGCATCCACGGGCTCTACACCGCGCAGGTGATCGACTCCGGCCTGGACGCGGACGCCCCCTGGCTGGTCACCGCGTACGTGCCGGGCCCGTCCCTCCAGCAGGTGGTGCGGGAGAACGGCGCGCTGCCGGTCCGCACCGTGCTGCTGCTGATGGGCGGCATCGCCGAGGCGCTCCAGGCGATCCACAGCGTCGAGGTGGTGCACCGCGACCTCAAGCCGGCCAACGTGCTGGTGGCCGGCGACGGCCCGCGCGTGATCGACTTCGGCATCGCCCGGGCCGCCGACGCCACCGCGCTGACCGGCACCGGCTACCGGATCGGCTCGCCCGCCTTCATGTCCCCGGAGCAGGCCCAGGGCCGCACGGTCACCCCGGCCACCGACGTCTTCGCGCTCGGCGCGCTGGCCGCGTACGTGGCCGGCGGCGCCGCACCGTTCGGCGACGGCCCGGACACCGCGGTGCTCTACCGGGTGGTGCACGAGCAGCCCGAGCTGGACGCCGTCCCGGCCGACCTGCGCGAGCTGATCCTGCGCTGCCTGGCCAAGTCCCCCGAGGACCGGCCCAAGCCCGCCGAGATCATCGAGATCGCCCGCAACCACCCGTCGGTCGGCGGGCAGCTGCGGTTCACCGACGACTGGCTGCCCAAGCAGGTCAACACCGAGATCACCCGCCGCTCGGACCTGCCGAAGACCCCGCCCACCCCGCTGCCGGCCGCGCCGGCCACTCCGCCGGCCCCGGCCGGGCCGCCCACCGCTCCCCCGCAGCCGACCCACCCGGCGACCGCCGTCTCGTACCCTGCCCCGCAGCCGCCGGTCACCCCGCCGGCCGGCTTCACCCCGCCGCCGCTCGGCGCGTACGGCGCCCCGCAGCCCGCCACCGAGGCCCCGACCGGGCCGGTGCTGCCCTCGCCGCCGACCGTGCAGCTGCGCCAGGAGCCGCCGTCCTACGACACCCCGCCGCCCGGTCCGGTGGTGACGGACACCCCGGCGGCCGCGCCCGAGCCCAGGCGCAAGGGCGTCTCCTGGAAGGTCCTGCTGAGCGTCGCCCTGGTGATGGCGGTCGGCGGCACCGTCGGCGGGGTGGTGCTGGTGAAGCAGCTGGACGACAAGAAGGGCGACGACAAGGCGAACACCGCCCAGCAGAGCCCGGCGAACCAGCCCCAGCCCGCGCCCACCCAGAGCACGCCCGCCACGACCGCGCCGTCGCAGACCGAGGAGCCGTCCCCCTCGCCGACCGCGGCCACGAGCACCGGCTCGACGAAGTCCGCCTCGCCCACCTCCTCGCCCACCTCCCCGGCGGCCCGGCCGCCCAAGTACGTGGAGGTCTACAAGGACCAGGTGCTCACCATCCCGCCGAACGCCAACTACGAGTTCGACCTCAAGAACGGCAAGGTCGTCCCCACCGGAACCGCGGACTGGAAGGTCGGCACCTACGGCGCCGAGTTCCGGCTGAGCGACAAGAGCGACGCCTACATCGCCAAGGACAACAGCCCGATCACCCCGGAGTCCTGCGCGAACGGCATCGACCGCGAGCCGGCCGCCAACTTCAAGTTCGACAACCTCCCGGTGGACCGCCAGTTCTGCGTCCGCCAGCGGGCCAGCGGCTCGATCGTCGTGCTGAAGGTGGTCAAGCTCGGAGCCGTCGACGGGACGGCGACCTGCTCGCTCACCTACTACCGCAACGACGGCTGACCGCCCCGGACTATCCTGACCAGGTCGAATCCCCACCGGACCGGAGCGAACCGTGTACTTCACCGACCGCGGCATCGAGGAGCTGGAGAGCCGGCGCGGCGACGAGGAGGTCACCTTCGAGTGGCTGGCCGAGCGCCTGCGCGAGTTCGTCGACCTCAACCCCGACTTCGAGATCCCGGTCGAGCGGCTGGCCACCTGGCTGGCCCGGCTCGACGACGAGGACGACGAGTGACGCGGTAGACCAACGACGCACCGACGACGGGCCCGGGAGGCGATGCCTCCCGGGCCCGTTCGCGTGCTCCCCGTAGGGGGCGTCTCCGGGTCCTCTCCGGGTTCCCCTCGGGGCCGGATCCCCTTGACTTCGCCGTCACGCGATATATCGTCTTTGGAAGAGGACGCGATACATCGCGAGTCACAACGGGAGGCGGCAGAGATGAGCCAGTGGACGCTTGAGGGGCCCGACCGGATCACCATCGACGAGGAGGTCCGGACGCTCCAGGTGCGGACCGTCGACGGCACGGTGAACGTGGTCGCCGCCGAGGGGCCGGCCCACCTGGAGGTCACCGAGCTGAAGGGCGAACCGCTCCACGTCACCCTGGTCGACGGCGTGCTGACGGTCACCTACCAGGACCTCAGCAGTTGGAGCGACTTCGGCGACGTGCTGAAGTCGGTGAACTCCGTGAAGGGCTTCCTCTCCTCGTTCAAGCACAAGCGCGTCGCCGCGGTCACCGTGACCGTGCCGGCCGCCACCGAGGTCAAGGTCGGCACCGTCTCGGCCGACACCACCGTCTCCGGCTTCTCCGAGCACGTCTCGGCGCAGACGGCCAACGGCGACGTCACCCTGGTCGGCCTGGCGGGCCGGACGTCCGCCAACACCGTCACCGGCGACGTCGACGCCCAGTCGGTGGCCGGGCAGCTCAAGCTGAACACCGTCTCCGGCCGGCTCACCGTGGTCGCCGGCACCGCCGACAAGGTGCAGGCCAACGCCGTCACCGGCGCGGTCACCCTGGACCTCGACGTGGCCACCCCGACCGA
Source organism: Kitasatospora sp. NPDC056181 (assembly GCF_042266225.1). Taxonomy (NCBI): domain Bacteria; kingdom Bacillati; phylum Actinomycetota; class Actinomycetes; order Kitasatosporales; family Streptomycetaceae; genus Kitasatospora; species Kitasatospora sp. NPDC056181. The sequence goes on along the minus strand of NZ_JBHJUK010000002.1, from coordinate 98,031 downwards.
CATCAAGGTCAGCACGGTCAGCGGCGCGGTCGGCGTCCGGATCCCCTCGCTGGCCGACACCAAGGTCGAGGCCGGCACCAACAGCGGCGACATCTCCAGCACCTTCGAGCAGCTGAAGGTCAGCGGCACCTGGGGCGCCAAGCGGCTCTCCGGCCAGCTCGGCGACGGCAAGGGCAGCCTCGCGGTGACCACCGTCTCCGGCGCCGTCACCGTGCTGCACCGCCCCGACGCGGAGGAGGACGGCCCGGCGGTCGTCAAGGAGCTGCCGGCCGCCCCGGACCTCACCAAGGGCCCCGACCTCACCAAGGAGGCCTGAGATGAGCCCGGTCTTCGGCCACGGCCGGCTCCGGCTCTACCTGCTGAAGCTGCTCGACGAGGCCCCGCGGCACGGCTACGAGGTGATCCGCCTCCTGGAGGAGCGCTTCCAGGGCCTGTACGCGCCATCCGCCGGCACCGTCTACCCGAGGCTCGCCAAGCTGGAGCAGGAGGGCCTGGTCGCCCACAGCACCGAGGGCGGCCGCAAGGTCTACCGGCTCACCGACGCCGGCCGCGCCGAGCTGGCGGACCGCCGGGGCGAGCTGGACGAGCTGGAGCTGGAGATCCGCGACTCGGTGGCCCAGCTCGCCGGGGCGATCCGCGAGGACGTCCGGGACAGCGCCAAGGACCTCCGCGAGGAGCTGTGGGGCGCGGCGCAGAAGGCCCGGGAGGCGGCGCCGAAGCCGGAGCCGGCCGAGGGCGGGGACCCGTGGGCGGGCCCCTGGGGGGACAAGGACGCCTGGCAGCGCGCCAAGGAGGAGTTCACCCAGTTCAAGCGGCAGGCCAAGGAGCAGGCCAAGCGCGCCAAGGAGCAGGAGAAGGCGGCCAAGGCCAAGGCGAAGGCCGCCGAGGAGGAGGCCCGCCGGCTGCGCGAGCAGTCCCGGGCGGCGCGGACGGCGGCCCAGCAGGAGGCGCTGCGGATCAAGCGCCGGGTCGAGCAGCAGGTGCGCGACCACGCGGCCCGCGGCGACTGGCCGACCGGGCTGGCCGAGGGACTCTCGGAGCTGACCAAGGGCCTGGCCGGGCTGGCCGACGCGGCCCGCTGGGGCCACCCGGCGGAGGACGCGGCGCCGTCCGCCGAGAGGATCACCGTCACCCGGATCGACCTGGACAAGGACGAGCCGGCCGGTACCGCCCCGGCCGACCTGCCGGCGTGGACGGCCACCGACCCGGCCGGCGACCCGGCGCGCGAGCTGGAGCGGCTGCTGGACCGCTTCCGCGACCAGGTCCGTGACGCGGCCCGGGACGGCGGCGTGACGGCCGCCGGGCTGGCCGAGGCCCGCTCGGTGCTGGGCGCGACCGGCGAGCGGCTGCGGCGCCTGCTGGGCTGAGTGCCCGTACGGGCCCGGTACCCCTCGGCGCAGGGGTACCGGGCCCGTACGCGTCGGCGGGTCACCGGCGCACCCGGCCCGGGCTCACGGCGTGAGGACGATCTTCCCGAAGACGTCGCCCTTGGCGATCCGGGCGAACCCCTCCCGGGCCTCGGCCAGCGGCAGCACCGAGTCGATCACCGGCCGGACCCCGGCGGTGGCGCAGAGCGAGAGCAGCCCGGCCAGCTCCTCCTTGCTGCCCATGGTCGAGCCGACCACCTTGAGCTCCAGGAAGAAGATCCGGTTCAGCTCGGCGGCCTTCGGGCTGGGCCCCGAGGTGGCGCCGGAGATGACGATGGTGCCGCCGGGGCGCAGCGACTTCACCGAGTGCGACCAGGTGGCCGCGCCGACCGTCTCCATGACCGCGTCCACCCGCTCGGGCAGCCGGGCGCCGCTCTCGAAGGCGGCGTCGGCACCGAGTGCGACGGCCCGGGCGCGCTTGGCCTCGTCCCGCCCGGTGACCCAGACCCGCAGGCCGGCGGCCTTGCCGAGGACGATCAGCGCGGTCGCCACCCCGCCGCCGGCGCCCTGCACCAGGACGGTGTCACCGGGCCTCACCCCGGCGTTGGTGAAGAGCATCCGGTACGCCGTCAGCCAGGCCGTGGGCAGGCAGGCGGCCTCCTCGAAGGAGAGCTCGGCCGGCTTGGGCAGCAGGTTCCAGGTGGGGACGGCCACCCGCTGGGCGAAGGTGCCCTGGTACCGCTCGGTGAGGATGGAGCGCGGCTCGGCCGGTCCGACCCCGTGACCGGTCTGGCCGATCACCGAGTGGATCACCACCTCGTTGCCGTGCTCGTCGATGCCGGCGGCGTCGCAGCCGAGGATCATCGGCAGCTTCTCGGCGGGCAGGCCGACCCCCCGCAGCGACCAGAGGTCGTGGTGGTTGAGGCTGGCGGCCCGGACCGTGACCACGCTCCACCCGGGGCGCGCCTGCGGTTCGGGGAGTTCGCCCAACTCCAGCCCGCTCAGCGGGTCGTCGGCGTCGATTCGTGCGGCGTAGGCAGCAAACATGATCCGGACGATAGCCGCGACGACGCGGGCCCGGAACCACGCGTCGGTGTGACGCGCGTCCCGGGCCCGAAGCCGTACGGGTGCTCAGCGGCGGGCGACGCCCTCGGCGCGGGCGGCCTCGGCGACGGCCTTGGTGACCGCCGGGGCGACCCGCTCGTCGAACGGGGAGGGGATCACCTTCTGCGGCGTCAGCTCGTCGGCGACCACGCCGGCCAGCGCCTTGGCGGCGGCGAGCTTCATGCCCTCGGTGATCCGGGTGGCCCGGACCTGCAGGGCGCCGGCGAAGATGCCGGGGAAGGCCAGCACGTTGTTGATCTGGTTCGGGAAGTCGCTGCGCCCGGTGGCGACGACCGCCGCGTACTTGTGCGCGACCTCGGGGTGGATCTCCGGGTTCGGGTTGGCCATCGCGAAGATGAACGCGCCCTCGGCCATGGTCGCCACGACGTCCTCCGGCACGGTGCCGCCGGAGACGCCGATGAAGACGTCGGCGCCGGCCAGTGCGTCGGCCAGCGAGCCCTTGACGCCGGTCCGGTTGGTCTGCGCGGCGATCTCGGCCTTGACGTCCGTGAGGTCCTCGCGGCCCTCGTGGACCACGCCGCGGCGGTCGCAGACGGCGACGTCGCCGATGCCGGCGGCCACCAGCATCTTGGCGATGGCGATGCCGGCCGCGCCGGCGCCCGAGATGACGGCGCGCAGCGCGCCGATCTCGCGGCCGGTCACCTTGGCGGCGTTCCAGAGCGCCGCGGTGGTGACGATCGCGGTGCCGTGCTGGTCGTCGTGGAAGATCGGGATGTCCAGGGCGTCCTGGAGCCGGCGCTCGATCTCGAAGCAGCGCGGGGCGGAGATGTCCTCCAGGTTGACGCCGCCGAAGGAGGGCGCCAGGCGGACGACGGTCTCGACGATCTCGTCCACCTCGGTGCAGGCGAGCGCGATCGGGACGGCGTCGACCCCGCCGAACTGCTTGAACAGGATGGCCTTGCCCTCCATGACGGGCAGCGAGGCCTCCGGGCCGATGTCCCCGAGGCCCAGCACGGCGGTACCGTCGGTGACGACGGCCACCGTGTTGGACTTCCAGGTGTAGTCGTTCACCAGCTCGGGCTGCTCGGCGATGGCCGTGCAGACCTTGGCGACACCGGGGGTGTAGGCGAGGGACAGGTCGTCCGCGTCGCGCACCGGGACGGTCGCCCGGATCTCCATCTTGCCGCCGCGGTGGAGTGCGAAAACGGCGTCGACCGGATCGTCGGTTTCCTGAGTGCTGCTGTGGATGATCTCCGCTGCCACGATGACCTCTTCGTCATTGATCAGCGAGGACGAGGCCGACGGGCGGACGACCCGGCGGAAACTCGAAACCGGGTACGCCGAAGCGGACCCGGGGAGAGCGGGGTCGGGGCGCTGCCGTCGGGCCCGCGCCCTCGGGATGAGGGATTTTCTTTCCAGTTGTCTGCGCTGTGCTTCCGGGCTGAGCGTAGGTCGGACGACGGCATCGCACCTATGCCTTTTCGTCCAACGTCATGCGCTTTTTTTCATTGACTGTGTTGCACCTTGACGGCACCTGGCGTCGGAAGCACCTGGCCCCGGTGGCGGCAGTCGTGCGCGCACACGCACCCGCAGGAGTGAACGCAGACACGGAGGGGAGCCGGTGCCCCGGATACGGAGTCCGCGTCGTGGACTTCCGTTCCTGTGCACCCCGAGCCTGTCTCGACTCGGCGGTCTGGGTTCGATCGTCGGGGGTCACCCGGTACCAGATTCTGACACACCCGCCGCCGGGCCTGGCAGGGCGGGATGGGAGGATCCCTTGTTCCGCCATCTCGCGTACACCTCCGCGATGCTGCGGCGACACCACGTCCCTCCCACAGGAGCACCTCATGCACCACCGTGCCCACCCGCGACGAACGGCCACCGCCGCCCTCACCCTGGCAACCGCCGCAGCCCTGCTGCTGACCGGCTGCGGCAGCGGCGGCGCAGACGAGCAGGCCTCGAAGGACCCGGTGCAGATGGTCCGCGCCAAGGTCCCGAAGGCCCAGCGCTCCGCCGGCGTGCTCCGGGTCGGCTCGGACCTCAACTACGCGCCGGTGGACTTCCGCGGTGCCGACGGCAAGCCGGACGGTCTCGACCCGGACATCGCCAACGGCCTCGGCAAGATCCTCGGCCTGCGGATCGAGATCGTCGACACCCCGTTCGACAAGCTGATACCGGACCTGCACGCCAAGCAGTTCGACGTGGCGATGTCCGCGCTGAGCGACATCCGGGCGCGCCGCGAGGGCGTCGACGACGGGGGCAAGCAGACCGACCCGGGCGTCGACTTCGTGGACTACTTCATCGCCGGCTCCTCGATCACCGTCCCGAAGGGCAACCCCAAGGGCATCCACACCCTGGACGACCTCTGCGGCCGGACCGTCGCGGTGCAGCAGGGCACCACCCAGGACGAGATCGTCGCCCGCCAGGTCACGGCCTGCTCCCGGTTGAACAAGCCGCTCACCGTGCACAAGTTCGACAGCGACGCCAAGGCGCTGGCCGAGGTCGCCTCCGGCGCGGCGGTGGCCGGTCTCAACGACTTCCCCGTGGCGGCCTACGCGGCGAAGACGACCGACGGCGGCAACCGCTTCGAGGTCACCGGCGCGCAGTCCAAGTCCAACCCGTACGGGATCGCGCTGCGCAAGAGCGACACCGACCTGCGGGACGCGCTCTCCAAGGCGGTGGACGAGCTGATCCGCAGCGGCGAGTACGACAAGATCCTCGCCAAGTGGAACGTCAGTGCGGGCGCGGCCCAGAACGCCGTGGTGAACGGCGGGATCTGAGCCCCGCGAACCGGGCGGGCCGGGCGGATCCGGGCGGGATCCGGCCCCGGCCCGCGCGGGCGGACCAATCCCCCCGGCTCCTCGGGCGGGCCTCCGGGCGGAGCGCGGGGAGATCTGCATACTTATACGCAGGGTGACAGGGGCACGGTATTCGTCCGAATAGCGGACAGTGTGACCCCTCGTTATCCGATTTTGATCTGAATGAGGGCCACCCGACCGTCATCAGATGGCAGGATTCCCCCCATCTCGGATCGAGCCGGCCACTGGTCGAGGCGGTTCGATCGACGTCCACCTCGGCGGAGGGTGGCGGAAGCAGTCCCTGGCACCACCCTGCGCGCCCCCTGCCCAGGCCATGCACGACCGGCTCTGCCCGTACGACGACGTACAGCGAAATACCACCCGTACAGCGCCGTACGGCCTGCTGTCCCGGTGTGCCGCTCCCCCGCGGCGCGCTCCGCCCGACCTCTCCCTCAGGAGGAGATCCCCCTCATGACCGCCCGTACCCAGCGCACCCGCCTCCTCGCGGCCGGCGCGGTAGTCGCGTCCGTCTCCCTCGTCCTGACCGCCTGCGGCAGCAGCAAGTCCTCCTCCGGCGCCTCCGGCTCCGCGACCGGCACCGTGCCCGCGGTCAGCGCCGACCCGTCGCTCGCCGCGCTGGTGCCGGCCGACGCCAAGTCCGCCGGCAAGCTGGTCGTCGCCGCCGACGCCTCGTACGCGCCCAACGAGTTCCAGGACGCCTCGGGCAAGATCATCGGCATGGACGTGGACCTGGCCAACGCCATCGGCCAGAAGCTGGGCCTGGCCGTCGACGTCCAGAACTCGCCGTTCACCGCGATCATTCCGGGCATCGCGGCCAACAAGTTCCAGCTGGGCATGAGCTCCTTCACCGACACCAAGGAGCGCGAGGCCACCGTCGACATGGTGACCTACTTCCTGGCGGGCACCAGCGCGGCGGTCAAGAAGGGCAACCCGGACAACATCGACATCAACAACCTGTGCGGCAAGAAGGTCGCCGTCCAGACCGGCACCACCCAGGCCGACTCCATCAAGGACGTCATCAACCCGGCCTGCGTCGCGGCCGGCAAGCCCCCGGTGCCGAACGACGGCGACAAGTTCGACCTGCAGACCGACGTGACCCAGGCCGTGGTCTCCGGCCGCGACCAGGTCATGCTGGCCGACTCCCCGGTCATCGACTACGCGATCAAGCAGACCAACGGCCAGCTGCAGCAGCTCGGCTCGGTCGAGGGCAAGGCCCCCTACGGCATCGTGCTGGCCAAGGGCGCCGCGCTCACCCCGGCCGTCCAGGGCGCCGTCCAGTCGCTGATGAACGACGGGACCTACAAGGCGATCCTGGACAAGTGGGGCGTCCAGGCCGGGGCGATCGACAAGTCGGTCGTCAACGGCGCCACCAGCTGACCCCTCACCAGTTCCCCACCCCCCTGAGGCCACTGTGAACACTTCCGATCAGGGGAAGGTGAGCCCGGGACGGCCTGAGTCCTTCAAGGCCGTCCCGGTCCGCCACCCCGGCCGGTGGGCGGGAGCCGTCGTCGTCGCGGTCCTCGCGGCGATGCTGCTCCACGCCCTGATCTTCAATCCCGCGTTCCAGTGGGATGTCGTCAACACCTACCTCTTCGACTCCAGCATCCTGCACGGCCTCGGCGTCACCCTGGAGCTCACCGCGCTCTCGATGGTGATGGGTGTGGTCGGCGGCATCATCCTCGCGGTGATGCGGCTGTCGCCGAACCCGCTGCTGTCCGGCACCGCCTGGTTCTACATCTGGATCTTCCGCGGCACCCCCGTGCTGGTCCAGCTGGTCTTCTGGAACTTCCTGGGCGCGCTCTGGCCGACGCTGTCGATCGGCATCCCGTTCGGGCCGGAGTTCTGGTCCGAGTCGACCAACAAGCTGATCCCCGTCTTCACGGCGGCCCTGCTCGGCCTCGGCCTCAACGAGGCCGCCTACATGGCGGAGATCGTCCGCGGCGGCATCCAGTCGGTGGACGAGGGGCAGTCCGAGGCCTCTCACGCGCTCGGCATGAGCCGCTTCGCGACCATGCGCCGGATCATCCTGCCGCAGGCCATGCGGGTGATCATCCCGCCGACCGGCAACGAGACCATCTCGATGCTCAAGACCACCTCCCTGGTCAGCGTCATCGCCCTGGAGGAGCTCTTCCGGGCCGGGCAGAACATCTACTCCCGCACCTTCCAGACCATCCCGCTGCTGATCACCGTCAGCCTCTGGTACCTCTTCCTGACCTCCGTGCTGACCATCGGCCAGTACTACGTCGAGCGGCACTACGCTCGAGGTACCACCCGGACGCTGCCGCCGACGCCGATCGAGCGACTGCGCCGGCTGTTCGCGGGCAAGCCCGTCCCGAAGGCCAAGAACGACGTGGTCCCGGGGATCGAGGGAGGTAGCCACCAATGACCGACCTGAGCAAGCCCCCGGTCCCCGGGCACCCGATGGTGCAGGCCGAGGGCGTTCGCAAGTCGTACGGCCTCGTCGAGGTGCTCAAGGGCATCGACCTTGAGGTCAAGCAGAACGAGGTGTTCGTCCTCGTCGGGCCGTCCGGCTCCGGCAAGTCGACCTTCCTGAGGTGCATCAACCACCTGGAGAAGATCAACGGCGGGCTGCTGTCCGTCGACGGCGAGCTGGTCGGCTACCGGCGCAAGGGCGACAAGCTCTACGAGCTCAAGGACCGCGAGGTCGCCCTCAAGCGCCGCGACATCGGCATGGTCTTCCAGCGCTTCAACCTGTTCCCGCACATGACCGCCATAGAGAACATCACCGAGGCTCCGGTGCAGGTCAAGGGCGAGAGCAAGGCGGACGCGCGGGAGCGCGGCATGGCCCTGCTGGAGCGCGTGGGCCTCGCCGAGAAGGCGAAGAGCTACCCGTCCCAGCTCTCCGGCGGCCAGCAGCAGCGCGTCGCGATCGCCCGCGCGCTGGCCATGAAGCCCAAGCTGATGCTCTTCGACGAGCCCACCTCGGCGCTCGACCCGGAGCTGGTCGGCGAGGTGCTGGACGTCATGCGCGGCCTCGCCGAGGAGGGCATGACGATGATCGTGGTCACCCACGAGATGGGCTTCGCCCGCGAGGTCGGCGACGCCCTGGTGTTCATGGACGGCGGTGTGGTGGTCGAGTCCGGCAGCCCGCGCGACGTCCTCACCGACCCGCAGCACGAGCGCACCCGCGCTTTCCTGTCCAAGGTGCTCTGAGCGCACCTCCAGTCGGCGCCCGGCAGGCCCGTCCTGCCGGGCGCCGACGTTTTCCCCATCCGGGTAATAGGCTGGAAGCATTCAGCCCGTTACCGACTCTGGAAGGACCACCGTGGAGCTCGCCTCGTACGCCGATCTGGCCGTCCGGCTGGTGAACACCGAGGAGCCCGAGCGCGGCACCGATTCGCTGACCTCGGTGGACGCGGTGCGCGCACTGTTCGCGGACTCGTCACGGGCCGCCGGGCTCGCCGACGAGTCGGACCTGCCCCGGCTGCGGGCCGTCCGCACCCGGCTGCGCGGGGTGTTCGAGGCCGCCGCCGAGGGCGACGAGGTCCGCGGCGTCGACCTGCTGAACAGCCTGCTGATGGAGTACCCGGTCAGCCCGCTGGTCTCCGGGCACGACTACCTGGACGACGCCGGGCGGCCGCGCTGGCACCTGCACCTCGCCGAGAACTCGCCGACCGCCACCGCGCACTTCAGCGCCGTCGCCTGCATGGGACTGGCGGTCCACCTGACCGAGCTGGGCGCCGACCGGCTCGGCATCTGCCAGGCCGCGCCCTGCCGCAACGCCTACCTGGACACCTCCACCAACCGCTCGCGGCGGTACTGCTCCGACCGCTGCGCCACCCGCGCCAACGTCGCCGCGTACCGGGCCCGCAAGCGGCAGGAGGCTCAGGACGCGGCGACGCTCGCCGGACAGGGCTAGCCGCGGGCCGGCCCCGAAGCTAGAGGGCGTCCGGATCGGCCCAGACGCCGAGCCGGCGCGCCAACCCCGGCACCCGGGCCAGCGGGGCGGCGAGCAGCAGCCGCTCCAGCCGTGGGCCCGGGGCCAGCCAGGCCGGGCGCGGGCGCAGCCGCAGCAGCACCCGGCCGAGCACCAGCTCGTCCGGGACGGCGCCGTAGCTGCGGCTGTCACTGTCGACCGGCCGGTTGTCGGAGAGCAGCCACCAGCCCTGCGGGCGCCGCTCGGCGGCCCGCTTCACCACCAGCAGGTTCTGCTGGAAGGGGTGGCGGAAGACCACCACCGCGCCGGGCCGGATCCGGGCGCCGTAACGGACCAGCAGCTGGTCGCCCTCGCGCAGGGTCGGCACCATCGAGGGCCCCGCCACGTCGATCAGCCCGAACGGTGCGCCACCCCCCGGGGTGCCGCCCTCCGGTTCCGCCATCCGCGCCACGACTCCTCCTCCCGGCCCGCCCGGTCCCAGTCTGCCGTACGGACCGTCACCCGCCGATGTCCGGATTGGCCCGTTTCCGGCTCCGCCTTTTGCCCTAGGCCCACCGCCCGATCGCGAAACCCCGAGGCCGGAAGGGTAATCTCAGCCGCGGGAAGACGATCTAAGGAAGGACTCCCATGTTCTCTCGTCTGTTTGCACCGCGCGCCACCGCCCACGCCCACTGCGACCTGCCCTGCGGCGTGTACGACCCCGCTCAGGCCCGGATCGAGGCCGAGTCGGTGAAGGGCACCCAGGAGAAGTACCAGGCCAACGAGGACCCGGCGTTCCGCACCCGTGCCCTGATCATCAAGGAGCAGCGCGCCGAGGCGGTCAAGCACCACATCTCCGTGCTGTGGAGCGACTACTTCAAGGCCCCGCACTTCGAGAAGTACCCGCAGCTGCACCAGCTGATCAACGACACCCTGAAGGCCGCCTCGGCCGCCAAGGCGTCGACGGACCCGGCCACCGGCCAGGCCCTGCTCGACCTCATCGCCGAGGTCGACAAGATCTTCTGGGAGACCAAGCAGGCCTGATCCCCGGTCAGCCTCCGCCGCCCGCCCCCGTCCGCACCGCCGGACGGGGGCGGTCGCGTTTCCCGGCCCGCCCCGCCCCTGACCGACCTGGGCCCGGCCCGGACCCAGGCGGGTAAGGGTTGCCTCGCCTAACTGCCTGTTATGCTGCCAGGGCGTCCCGCGGGGGAAGCCGGTGCGAATCCGGCGCTGACCCGCAACGGTAAGCGGAGCCCCGTGCCCGCGAGCCCGATCGCCCCGGGACGCTGACCTCCCGACAACTCGCCGCGGACTGCGAGGGGATGGCGCTCCGGCATCCCCTGCGGCCCCGGCGCGCCGCCCCGCGACGCCCGCGGCCCGAGGCGAAGGCACGCCCCCGTGAGCGAGCGAACGACCGAGCGGTGCACGAGGGCGGACGCCCCTGCCGGGCGGACCGGGGCGGGCGCGTGAGCACCGCCGCGACCCCCGCACCGGCCCCCGCAGCGCCCCCCGACGGAACGCCCCCGGCCCCCGCCGTCCGCCGAATACCCGTCACCGCCACCGCCACCGCCCTGACCGTGGCACTGCTGCTCTCGCTGCTCTGCGGGGTCGCCCTGGGCTCCTCCGGGCTCGCCTGGTCACAGGTGCTGCGCCTGCTCGGCGCCGGGCTGACGGGTGGCCGGCTGGACGCCGACGAGGCCGCCGCCTACGCGATCGTCTGGGAGATCCGGCTCCCGCGCACCGTGCTGGCCGCCGTGGTCGGCGCCGGGCTCGCGGCCACCGGGGTCGCCGTACAGGCGATGGTCCGCAACGCGCTGGCCGACCCGTTCGTCCTCGGCATCTCCTCCGGCGCGGCGGTCGGCGCCAACGCGGTGCTCCTCCTCGGTGCCTTCGCCTCGCTCGGGGTCTGGGCGATCTCGGTCTCCGCGTTCGGCGGGGCGCTGCTGGCCATGGTGCTGGTGTACGCCGCCGCCCGGACGGCCTTCGGCCTCACCCCGCTGCGGCTGGTGCTCACCGGCACCGCGATGTCCTACGGCTTCTCGGCGGTGACGGCCCTGATGGTGTTCGCCGCCGCCCGCGGCGAGGCGGCCCGCAGCGCGATGATGTGGCTGCTCGGCAGCCTCGGCGGGGCCACCTGGGGATCGGTGCCCATCGTGGCCGTCACCGTGCTGGCCGGCCTGGCCCACCTGGCCTGCTCCGCCGGGCGGTTGGACGCGCTCGCGATGGGCGACGAGACGGCCGCCTCGCTCGGCGTCGACGGCGACCGGCTGCGCCGCGAGCTCTTCGTGGTGACGGCGGCGGTCACCGGCACCGTGGTCGCGGCCAGCGGGGCGATCGGCTTCGTCGGGCTGATGGTGCCCCACCTGACCCGGATGCTGGTCGGGGCCGGGCACCGCCGGGTGCTGCTGGTCGCCCCGCTCGCCGGCGCGCTGCTGCTGGTCTGGGTGGACATCGTCTCGCGCACCCTGCTGGCCCCGACCGAACTGCCGGTCGGGGTGGTCACCGCGGTGCTCGGGGTGCCCTGCTTCCTGCTGCTCATGCGCCGTCGCGGCTACACCTTCGGAGGCCGCTGATGGACCTCGACCTCGACGACGTCTCGGCCGGTCCGGCCGGCACCCGGCTGGTCCGCGACATCACGCTGCACGCCGCCGCCGGGCAGGTGGTCGGCCTGGTCGGGCCGAACGGCAGCGGCAAGTCCACCCTGCTGCGCTGCGTCTACCGGGCGCTGCGGCCGGCCGCCGGCGCCGTCCGACTGGACGGCGCGGACCTGTACGCGCTGGCCCCGCGCGAGGCCGCCCGGCGGGTGGCCGCGCTACCCCAGGAGCACTCCGCCGAGTTCGACTTCACGGTGGCCGAGGTGGTCGGCATGGGCCGGCTGCCGCACCGCGGCGGCTTCGCCCGCCCCGCCGACGGGGACGACGCGCGGTGCGCCGCCGCGCTGCACCGGGTGGGCGCCGGGCATCTGGCGCAGCGCGGCTTCCTGAGCCTGTCCGGCGGCGAGAAGCAGCGGGTGCTGATCGCCCGCGCACTGGTCCAGGAGCCCCGGCTGCTGGTGCTGGACGAGCCCACCAACCACCTGGACATCGCCCACCAGCTGGAGGTGCTGGCGCTGGTCCGGGAGGCCGGGCCGACGGTGCTCACCGCGCTGCACGACCTCAACCTGGCGGCCGGCCACTGCGACCTGCTGTACGTCATCGCGGCCGGCCGGATCGTCACCTCCGGGGCACCCGCCGAGGTGCTCCGGCCCGCGCTGCTGGCCGAGGTGTTCGGCGTCCGCGCGACCCCGCTGCGGCACCCGGACACCGGTGCCGTCCAGCTGCTCTTCGACCGACTCCGCTGACCCGACCTCCGAGGATCCCCCGTGCGTACCAAGGCCGTTGCCCCCGCCGCCCTGCTCACCCTCGCGCTGACCGCCTGCGGCGCCGAGATCGCCCCCGCCGGGGACGCCGCCACCGGGGCGGCGGCCGCCGGCCAGGCCCACTACCCGGTGACCGTGGACAACTGCGGCACCAAGGTCACCTACCGGCAGAAGCCGGCCCGGGCGGTGAGCAACGACGTCGGCATCACCGAGCTGCTGCTGGCGCTCGGCGTCGCCGACCGGATGGCCGGCTACGTGATGCCCGACGACAAGGGCCGGGTCGACCAGGTGGCCTGGAAGGACGGCTACCAGCAGACGAAGTGGCTCTCCAAGCAGCAGATCACCAAGGAGATCGTGCTGGAGGCCGGGGCCGACCTGGTCTTCGCCGGCTGGCACTACGGCTTCAGCGAGGCCGACGGCTTCACCCCGCAGGCGCTGGCCGGCCTCGGCATCGGCTCCTACGTGCTCACCGAGTCCTGCCGCAGCGGCAAGGGCCAGGAGCGCGGCGTGATGTCCCCGCTGGACGCGCTCTACACCGACCTGGCCAACCTGGGCGAGATCTTCGACGTCCGCGACCGGGCCGACCGGCTGATCGACGGGTTCAGGGCGCAGGTCGCGGCCGTGCCGCAGCCCGAGCGCCGGCCGCGGGTCTTCCTCTACGACAGCGGCGAGGACAAGCCGTACACCTCGGGGAGGTTCGCCGCGCCGGAGGAGATCATCGCCAAGGCCGGCGGGACCAACGTGATGGGCGACATCGCCGACTCCTGGACGACCGTCGGCTGGGAGAGCGTCGTGCAGCGCGACCCCGAGGTGATCGTGATCAACAACTACGGCGCCCCCGACGCCGGGGCGAAGGCGAGGTTCCTGAAGTCCTTCCCGCCGCTCGCGGGCGTCTCCGCGGTCCGCAACGACCGGATCTTCGTCCTGGACTACGTCGACCTGGTGGAGAGCCCGCGCAACCCGGCCGCGATCACCGCCCTCGCGGCGTACCTGCGCGGCGTCACGGCCGGCTGAGGACGGCCACGGGACACCGCCGGGCGGCGGCGCCCGGCGGGCGTAGGCTCGGAGGTACGAGCCGACGGAACCGACCGGAGGAGCGAAAGATGACCACCATGGCCGCGTCGTCCGCCTTCGACACCGCGGCGCTGCGCGAGGGCATCGAGCGCGCCGACGCCGACGCCCTGCTGGCGCTGTACGCGGACGACGCCGAACTGCGCATGGTCGACCGCAAGACCCAGCCCAGCCACCCCCTGGTGATGCACGGCCGGGACGAGATCGGCGCGATGCTGGCCGACGTCTACGGCCGGGAGATGACCCACCGGCTGGAGCAGGTGGTGCTCCAGGACGACCACGTGGCCTTCCTGGAGTCCTGCCGGTACCCCGACGGTGTCCGGGTGCTGGTCAGCTCGGTGGCCGACCTGCGGGACGGCCGCATCGTCGACCAGACCTCGATCCAGGCCTGGGACGAGAACGAGCAGTCCAAGTAGGCTCGTAGCATGATCCGCACAGCACTGGTCACCGATGTCCCGGTCATCCACGCCATGATCCGCGAGCTCGCGGAGTACGAGAAGGCCCTCGACGAGGCGGTGGCCACCGAGGAACAGCTGCGCGACGCGCTGTTCGGCGCCAACCCGGCGCTGTTCGGCCTGATCGCCGAGGACGACACCACCGGCGAGCCGGTCGGCTTCGCGGTCTGGTTCCTCAACTTCTCGACCTGGCGCGGGACTCACGGGATCTACCTGGAGGACCTCTACGTCCGCCCGGAGGCCCGTGGCGGCGGCCACGGCAAGGCGCTGCTGCTGGAGCTGGCGCGGATCGCCGTCGAGCGCGGCTACTCGCGGGTGGAGTGGTCGGTGCTGGACTGGAACGAGCCCTCGATCAACTTCTACAAGTCGCTCGGCGCGGTGCCGATGCACGGCTGGAGCGTCTTCCGGCTGACCGACGAGGCGCTCACCGCCGTCGGCACCCGCTGACCCCCGGGGCGCACGTCCGGGAGTCCGGCCGTGGATCCGGCCGCCGATTCCGGACGTTGGCGCCAGGCCGCTGACACCCTGTGTCGCGAGGGCCTACCATGAGTGACTCCCGCACCGGGGACAAAAGCGGTAACGTCTCGTGCGGATGCGCGGCGTCCGGCCACCCTCGGAGGGGTATGACCGGTACGTACCGCACCACCCCTCTGGACAGTTGGGGCGAAGCAGTTGAGCCAAGCAACAGACAGTGCCGCGGCCACCGGCCCGGAAGCACAGCGCGTCACCCAGGAGGTGAGGGTGTCCCAGATCGACGGCGAGCCCGGAGTGCAGGACTTCGTGGAGGTCCGGCTGCCCGCGGCGGGGGCCTACCTCTCGGTGCTGCGAACAGCGACGGCGGGGCTGGCGGCCCGGCTGGACTTCACGCTGGACGAGATCGAGGACCTCCGCATCGCGGTGGACGAGGCGTGCGCCATCCTGCTCCAGCAGGCGGTGCCCGGCTCGGTCCTCTCCTGCGAGTTCCGGCTGGTGGGCGACTCGCTGAAGGTCATCGTCTCCGCCCCGACCACGGACGGCCGGGCCCCGGAGCGGGACACCTTCGCCTGGACGGTGCTCTCCGCGCTGGCCGGCGAGGTGGAATCCTCCGTCGGCGAGGACAAGACCGTGTCGATCAGCCTGCACAAGAAGCGCGGCGGGTCCGCCGCCCATTAGGTCCGCCACAGCAGCACCGAACAAGGGCCGTCCGCCCGGCACCCCACCCGGGCCGGCGGGCGGCTCCCGGTACCGCCCTACACGCGGTACGACCGACATGACGGAACCGGGACCGCCCCAAGGTCCCGGTGCTCCCGGAACGGAACGGGGGAATGGCCGTGAGTGATCTGGACCGTACCGGCCTCGCGACGGCGGGCCCTGCCGTACCGACCCAGGCGAGCGTTCCCGGCCTCGCCTCCAACGACGAAGCGCACCCGAAGGACGCCCACCGGATGAGCCAGCCGACCGAGCCGACGTCCGACCCGTCGCAGACGCCCCCGCCCCCGCCGTCCCCCGAGGACCAGGCGGCCGGCGAGGCGCTGCGCGGTGCGGTGCCGGCCCAGGCCCCGCACCGATCGGGTGCGCCGGACCGCGAGGCGGCCCGGGCACTGTTCGTCCGGCTGTCCGCGCTGCCCGAGGGCTCCCCGGAGCGCGTCGAGCTGCGCAACCAGCTGGTGCGCATGCACATCCCGCTGGTCGAGCACCTGGCCCGGCGGTTCCGCAACCGCGGCGAGCCGCTGGACGACCTGACCCAGGTCGCCACCATCGGGCTGATCAAGTCGGTGGACCGGTTCGACCACGAGCGCGGGGTCGAGTTCTCCACCTACGCGACGCCGACCATCGTCGGCGAGATCAAGCGGCACTTCCGCGACAAGGGCTGGGCGGTCCGGGTCCCGCGCCGGCTCCAGGAGCTGCGGCTGTCGCTGACCACGGCGACCAGCGAGCTCTCCCAGCGGCACGGCCGCTCCCCCACGGTGCACGAGCTGGCGGAACACCTGGGGATCTCCGAGGAGGACGTCCTGGAGGGCCTGGAGTCCGCCAACGCGTACTCCACGCTGTCGCTGGACGTGCCGGACAGCGACGACGAGTCGCCGGCCGTCGCGGACACCCTGGGCGCCACCGACGAGGCGCTGGAGGGCGTCGAGTACCGCGAGTCCCTCAAACCGCTGCTGGCCCAACTCCCGCCCCGGGAGCAGAAGATCCTGGTGCTGCGGTTCTTCCGGAACATGACGCAGTCCCAGATCGCCGCCGAGGTGGGCATCTCACAGATGCACGTCTCCCGGCTGCTCGCCCGCACGCTGGCCCAGCTGCGGGAGAAGCTCCTGGTGGAGGAGTAGGACCGACGGCCGCCCGGGCGGCCGTCCCCGGCCCCGGCCCTCTGTGCTCAGCCCTCGTGCGGAGCGTAGAGGGCCGTCGTCGACTTCGGGCTGAGCAGGGCGCCGATGCCGGCCAGCCCGAGCAGGCCGACCAGGGTGCCCACCCCGATCATCACGCCGCCGCTCTTCAGCATGTAGTACGCGACCGGCAGGCAGAGCGAGTTGGTCAGCACCGCCGGGCTGCGGCCCCAGCGCCGGCCCCGGAGCAGCGCGCGGGAGGCGAGCAGCGGCAGCACGCCGAGCAGCACGATCACCAGGCCGCCGAACTCGTTGAGGGCGAGCTGCTTGGACTGGCCGGACAGCGCGGCCACCATGTCCCAGACGCCGGTGACGGCCAGCGCGGCGCCCTCCAGGGCGGTGATGGCGGCGCCCACGGTCAGGGCCGTCGGCCGCCCGGAGCCGGGCACGGGTGCGGGTGCGGAGGATTCTGCGGTCACTCCAGCAGGGTAGCCGCCGGTTGGTCCGTACCGACCCGTAGGCTGAGCACATGCGCGCTCTCCTGGTCGTCAACCCGAAAGCGACCACCACCAGTGGCCGCACCAGGGATGTCCTGATCCACGCCCTGCGCAGCGACCTCAAGCTGGAGGTGGCGCAGACGGAGTACCGCGGCCACGCCCGCGACCTGGCCCGCGAGGCGGCCGAGGACGGCACCGTCGACCTGGTGGTGGCACTCGGCGGCGACGGCACGGTCAACGAGGTCGTCAACGGACTCCTGGCGCACGGCCCGGGCGAGAAGCTCCCCCGGCTGGCCGTGGTGCCCGGCGGGTCGACCAACGTGTTCGCCCGCGCGCTGGGCCTGCCCAACGACCCGGTGGAGGCCACCGGCGCCCTGCTGGACGCCCTGGACAACCGCCGCGAGCGGCCGATCGGCCTGGGCAAGGCGATGACCGAGGGACTGCCGGACCGGTGGTTCACCTTCACGGCCGGCCTGGGCTTCGACGCCGGTGTGGTCGGGCGGGTGGAGGAGCAGCGCAGAGCGGGGCGCAAGTCCACCCACGCGCTCTACGTCGGGCAGGCGCTCCGGCACTACATCACCCAGCGTGAGCAGCGCCGGTCGGGCCCGGTCACCCTGCAACTGCCGGGCCGCGAGCCCGTGCCGGGCCTGGTGATGGCCATAGTCAGCAACACGTCGCCGTGGACGTTCCTGGGCAACCGCCCCGTCTACCCCTCGCCGCTCGCCTCCTTCGACACGGACCTCGACGTCTTCGGCATCACCCGGATGACGGCGTTCGGCACGGCTCGAACGGTCCGTCAGATCCTGCGGTCGCACAGCCCTTCGAGCGATGGCACGGCACCTGCCGGCCCGTCCGGCAAGCACGTCGTCTCCTATCACGACGCCCGCCACTTCACCTTGGTTTCACAGGAACCGGCCCCATTCCAGGTCGATGGGGACCACCTTGGAGACAGGAGTCGCGTCAGTTTCACAGGCGTACGGCGGGCACTGCGTGTGATTGTGTGACCGGAAGAGGGGTTCACCCTTCTTCTCGAACGCACAAGCCCCCTTCACTCCATAGAAGTACTGGCTGTGAGCTAGGCGACACCGAAGAATCAAAAATTCCTCCCTGAAGGGGGTTGTATCCGGGCCCGAGGTTTGCGAACCTCTACATGGCGATCGGGACACATCGCAGCGACGGCAACCTCAGACCCTGACGGGGGCCGACCGCGGAGTGTCCCTCGAATCGCCGAATCCCTCCCCAGCACAGACCACCCGGGCCCGGCGGGCCTTTGGTCTCTTTTGCTGTTGCGGGATTCGTGAAAGCGTTCACATTCACAAGCCATCGATTGTGCCGACCGGGCAACCCCCGCGGCAGGAGGAGTTGGACGACCATGGACTGGCGCCACCGCGCTGTCTGCCGCGAAGAGGACCCGGAGCTGTTCTTCCCGATCGGGAACACCGGTCCTGCTCTGCTGCAGATCGAGGAAGCCAAGGCCGTGTGCCGCCGTTGTCCGGTCATGGAGCAGTGCCTGCAGTGGGCGCTCGAGACCGGCCAGGACGCCGGCGTCTGGGGCGGTATGAGCGAGGACGAGCGTCGCGCGATGAAGCGCCGTGCCGCCCGCAACCGCGCCCGCACCGCCTGATCACACGCCGTAGCACCAGCAGTGACCGCAGTGCCGATCAACACATGATCAAGGGCTTCCCTGCACTTCCTGGTGAAGCCTTCCGCACAAAGGACCTTGCTCGACACGGTCCCGCGACACCGAGCCGCCCAGGCACTTGATACTGTTCACGGAGAGCAATATTGTGGAGCTGAGGCGCTCACCGTGTGCAACGCACCGGTGAGGTGTCGCACCACCCAGAGCCCCCGTTCCGGCCGACTCCCCCCGACGGCCGGAACGGGTTGAGAGGCCCTGTCGACCCACCCCCCCCGGTCGACAGGGCCTCGTTTCTGTTTTCCGGCCGTGATGGTTGTGCGAGGGTGCGGGACCGGCGCTTTCACCGGACACACGCCCCTCGCACACTTCGATGCACCCCGACGGTCCGCCGAGGACCGCGACGGACCCGGGCCCACCCCGGGCCCACCGCGGCTGACGGGCCCGGCGGACCCCGGTGGACCCCGGCGAACCCCTTGGACCTCAGCGGACCGGGATCTCCAGGACCACCTTGGTGCCGCCGTCCGGCCCCGCCACCATGTCGAAGGTGCCGCCGAGCTCGCCGGTGGCGAGCGTCCGGACGATCTGCAGCCCGAGGTTGCCCGCCTGCTGCGGGTCGAACCCCTCCGGCATGCCCTTCCCGTCGTCCTGCACGGTGATCAGCAGGTACTCCTCCGGCCTGGCCCCGCCGTTCCAGCTGTCCGACCAGCCCATGCCGGTGGCCGGCGCCCGCCCGCGCAGCGCGGAGACCTCCAGGTTCCCGGAGGCGGTCGGGCCGAAGGCGTGCTCCAGGGCGTTCTGCAGCAGCTCGGTCAGCACCATGGCCAGCGGCGTCGCCACCTCGGCGGAGAGGATGCCGAAGCTGCCGCTGCGGCGGGTCGCGACCCGGCCGTCCTGGGACAGCTCCATCACCATCGCCAGCACCCGGTCGGCGATCTCGTCGAAGGCGACCTGCTCGTCCAGCGCCTGCGAGAGCGTCTCGTGCACGATCGCGATCGAGCCGACCCGGCGGACCGCCTCGTCCAGCGCGGCCCGGCCGGCGTCCGAGTCCATCCGGCGGGACTGCAGCCGCAGCAGCGCGGCCACCGTCTGGAGGTTGTTCTTCACCCGGTGGTGGATCTCCCGGATGGTGGCGTCCTTGGTCATCAGCTCGCGGTCGCGCCGGCGCAGCTCGGTGACGTCCCGGCAGAGCACCAGGGAGCCGGTCAGGGTGCCCTTGGGCTTCAGCGGGATGGCCCGCAGGGTCACCACCCCGCCCTGCACCTCGACCTCGGTCTGCCGGGGCGCCCAGCCGCTCGCCAGCTTCACCAGCGCCTCGTGCACGGCCGAGCGCGAGGGCGGGACCAGCTCCGCGGTGGCGCGGCCGAGGTGGCTGCCGACCAGGTCGGTGGTGAGGCCGAGGCGGTGGTAGGCGGAGAGCGCGTTGGGGCTGGCGTAGGTGACGATGCCGTCGGCGTCCAGCCGGATGAGGCCGTCGCCGACCCGGGGCGCGGCGTCCATGTCGGTCTGCTCGACGCCGGGGTACGGGAAGGCGCCGGCGGCGATCATCTGCGCCAGGTCGGAGGCGCTCTGCAGGTACGTGAGTTCGAGCCGGCTGGGGGTGCGGACGGTCAGCAGGTTGGTGTTGCGGGCGATCACGCCGAGCACCTTGCCCTCGCGGCGCACCGGGATCGACTCGACCCGGACGGGCACCTCCTCGCGCCACTCCGGGTCGCCCTCGCGGACGATCCGGCCCTCGTCGAAGGCGGCGTCCAGCAGCGGGCGGCGGCCGCGCGGGACGAGGTGGCCGACCATGTCGTCCTGGTAGGAGGTGGGGCCGGTGTTGGGCCGCATCTGGGCGACCGAGACGTACCGGATGCCGTCCCAGGTGGGGATCCACAGCACCAGGTCGGCGAAGGACAGGTCGGAGAGCAGCTGCCACTCCGAGACCAGCATGTGGAGCCACTCCACATCGGCACCGGTCAGGGTGGTGTGGCGGCGGACGAGTTCGTTCAGCGAGGGCACATGGCGAGGGTAGCTCCAGGCCGGGCGCGCGGGCCTGTCGCACCCGCCCGCGCCGCCGGTCCGCACGCCCTCCCGAAGTTGTCCAGACCAATTTTCGGAGCCCCCTGGACAAGCCAGATTGGTCTAGTCCACAATGAAAGGGCACCAAGGAGAGGCCCCCCGCGCAACTGCCCTGACCCGCGCGAGGCCCCTCCTCGGTCGGACGCCGCCGAGCGAGGACCCCGCACAGTTCTCGGTCGACCACGGTGCCCGACGACAGCTCCGGGCTGCGGTGCCGCACGGGTTGAGGGTCCCGTGTCGGCGCCGTGGCCCGTAGTGCTTTCCGCGCCCGACGACAGCTCCGGGCGGGTGGTGCGACCAGGACCCTTCTCCGCCGCTCAAACGCCGAACCCCCGCCCACAACCTGTGGACGGGGGTTCGGCGTTGCGCGTTCGGCGCCGGTGCGGCGTCAGTGCGTCTCGGTGACCTTCGCCAGGGCGCGCGGGGCGTCCGGGTCCTGGCCGCGGGCGATGGTGACCTCGTAGGCCAGCTGCTGGAGCGGCAGGATCTCCAGAATGGTCTGGACCTCCTCGGGCACGCCGGCCGGCAGCGCGAAGCCCGCGGAGGCGGCGTCCACCTGCGCCCGCTGTCCGATGACGACCAGGTCCGCGCCGCGGCCGCGCAGGCGGTCCAGGACCGGCTGCAGGGCCTCGCCGCCCTTGCCGTCCGGGACGATCGCGATGACCGGGGAGACGTTGTCCACCATGGCCAGCGGGCCGTGCAGCAGGTCGGCGCCGGAGAACGGGGAGGCCGGGATGTAGGTGGTCTCCATCAGCTTCAGCGCCGCCTCACGGGCGGTCGGGTAGCCGTAGCCGCGCGAGGTGATGACCAGGCGCTGGGCGAAGCGGTAGCGCTCCGCCAGGGCCTTCACCTCGGCCTGGCGGGCCAGGATGCCGGCGGCCAGCGACGGCAGCTCCTTGGCGGCCGCGCCGTCGCCGCCGCGCAGGCCCTCCACCAGCAGGTAGAGCGCCAGCAGCTCGGCCGTGTAGGTCTTGGTGGCGGGCAGCGCCTTCTCCGGGCCGGCCAGCACGTCGATGTGGAACTCGGAGACCTCGGCCAGCGGCGACGCGGCGTTGTTGGTCACCGCCAGGGTGATGGCACCGGCCTCGCGGGCCGCCTTGGTGGAGGCCACCAGGTCCGGCGAGCCGCCGGACTGGCTGACGGTGATCACCAGCACGTCGGTGAGGTCCGGCTTGGCGCCGTACGCGGTGGTGGTCGACATCGAGGTCAGACCGGCCGGCTTGCCGAGCAGGATCTCGATCAGGTACTTGGCGTAGAGCGCCGCGTTGTCGGACGTGCCGCGCGCGGTCAGCAGGACGAAGCGCGGGTTGCGGGCGGCGATCTCGGCCGCGATCTCGAAGATCTTCGGGGCACCCTCGTCGAGGATGCGCTGGAGGACGGCCGGCTGCTCGGCCATCTCCGCCGCCATGATCCGGCCGGGGACGGGGACAGTCTGCGTGTCGGACATCTGGATGTGCCTCCGATGAGATGGTTCGACCCCACGCGGGCGGGGATGCCCGGCGGGGACCTCTACGGCGGCGAGTCCGCACACTCGCTGCGGTGATTCCTGCGGCAATCCTACGGGGGCGGTCCCCGTGGAGCACATTCGAGAGCCCCTCCCGGCGCTGCGGGAGGGCCCCTCGTCGGACGGTGGGGCCCGCGGCCCCGGATCAGCCCTGCTTGTTGATCAGCTGGTCGATCGCGGCGTCCGCCTCCTTGGCGGCCTGCTCCACGGGCTTGTTGTTCTTGAGGATGGCGGTCAGCATGTCGGGCAGGATCTTCTGCTTCTCGATCGCGCCCCAGCCCGGCGCCAGCGGGGTGAACCAGGCGTCCGGCACCGCGTTGGCCGCGGCGGCCGTGGCCGGCTTGCTCTTCAGCGGGTTCAGCTGGGTCAGGTTGTTCGGCAGGATGTCCCTGTCGGCCAGCGCCTGCTCGGACTTGCCGCTGGTGAACATCCGGATCCAGTCGGCGGCCAGCGGGGCGACGTTCGACTTGGCGGTGACGGCGAGGTCCGAGCCGCCGATGAAGGTCGGCAGCGGCTTGCCACCGGGGCCGGGCATGGTCGCCACCTTGACGGCGTCCTTGAGGGTCGGGTCGCCGGTGACCGGTGCGGTCACGCTGGCCGCCTCGTAGCCGTTGCCGTAGAAGGCGCCGGCGCGCCCGCGGGCCATCGCCTCGTACTGGTTCAGCTCGTTCACCGCGAGGTCGCCCTTGTTGTACTTGCGCACCAGGTCGACGAAGTGGTTGAGCCCCTGCACGGACTTGGGGTCGCTGAGCGTGCCGTGCCAGTTGCCGCTGCCGTCGAAGCGGGCGATGGCGCCGCCGTACGCGGAGACGTAGCTCATCGCGGCGTACCAGTACGGGCCGGGCAGGTAGAGCGCCGAGTACGTCTTGTCGGACTTGTTCTTGTCGGCCAGCCTGTCCAGCGCCGTCCGCAGTTCGTCCTCGGTCTTGGGGAAGTCCGCGCTGCCGGTGGCCGTCTGGAAGGCGGCCGAGTTGTAGACGGCGACCCGGGCGCCCGCGTAGTAGGGCACGCACCAGAGCTTGTCCTGGTAGGTGCAGGTGTTGGCGAGCGCCTTGATCCAGGCGTCGGAGTTCTCGAAGCTGCTCCGCTCCACCGGGGCGAGGGCGCCGGAGAGCACGTACTTCATGGTCTCGGTGTTGCCGAGCTCCACGACGTCCGGGGCGGTGCCCTCGGCGAGCGCCTTGTCCAGCCGGGTGACCTTGTCGGCCCAGCCCTGGTAGGAGAGCCTCAGGGTGACGTTCGGGTACTTGGCGGCGAACTCGTCGTTGACCCGCTGGACGAGGTCCGGCCAGCTCTTCTGGGCGTCCTCCATCAGCCAGACCGTCACCGTCCCGGTCGCCGACTTCGGGTCCGCCGATCCGGCCTTGCCGTCGGCCGACGGCGAGGCCGTCGAGGAACAGGCCGTCAGTCCGGCGGCCAGCGCCGTGATCCCGATTGCCGCCATGAGCCGACGCTTGTTCACGTCATCCTCCGAGGGTGCTAGAGCCTGGGTGCCCGCCGGCAGCGCCGGCGCCCGTCGGGAGGGATCTCCGGAAAGGGGCGGCGAAGTGCTTCGGGAAGGGCCGATACCACATCCGGTGAGGTTTGAGTTCGAACCGGATGGGTGGAGCCTGGCCTAGACCACTTGCGGTGTCAACGTGAAATGGCCTACCGGCAAAGGACGTTGCAGACCTGTTGTACCGCGTGGCGATCAGTCGTGGCGCCATCACCCTAAGTAGAACTTAAGGCTGCCTTAAGGGGGATTTGAGGGAACATCGACAGGTGGCGAAACCGCAGGTCAACGCGGGAAAGACGAAGCGGGCCCGCCATGCGACATGCGCATGACGGGCCCGCTCGTGGATGCCCTCCCGGCACCCTGGGTCACTGTCCGACAGTGGGTCAGCCGATCGCTCCCGGCTGCCCGGTGAGCACCTCCACCGCCGCCAGGCCGCAGACGCGGGCGGCACCGTGGGTGGCGATGTGCAGCGCGCCGACCGGCTCGGACTGCGGCAGGCCCATCTCGACCACCGCGGCGTCCGGCCGGGCCGCCACCAGACGGGACAGCGCTGCGGCCATCCACGCGTGCCGGTGCGCGTCCCGGACCACCAGCACCAGGCGGCGGCCCTCCGCCCCGGCCAGCACCCCGGCGACCAGCCCGTCCAGCTGCTCCGGGGCGGCGTCCTGCGGGCCCACCTCGCGGGTGCGGGTGCCGGGGAAGCGGTCGGCCAGCATGCCGGCCACGCCCCACGGGGTCACGTCGCCGACGGCGATGTTGGGCTCGTCCGAGAACGAGGCCACGTACGGGCGTTCCGTCACCGGCAGCACCTCGCGACCCGGCGCCCGGACCACCCGCAGCGCGCGGCGGGCGGCCCGCAGGCCGACCGCGAGGTCCGGCTCCAGCCGCTCGCCCTGGGCCGCGATCCGGCCCCAGCTGCCGAGCGCGCGGACCCGGCCGGCCGCGTCCGCCAGCCGCTCCTCCGGCAGCCTGCCGGACTGCACGCCCGCCACGATGGCGTCGCGCAGCATCAGCACGGTCTCCTCGTCGGCCAGGCCGCCGCCGACGCAGATCGCGTCCGCGCCCGCCGCCAGGGCCAGCACGGTGCCCTCGCCCATCCCGAAGGTGTCGGCGATGGCGCCCATCTCGATGGCGTCGCTGACGATCAGGCCCTGGTAGCCCAGGCCGCCGTCGGCCGGGGCGGCGCGCAGCAGGTCGCGCAGCACCCGGGGACTGAGCGTGGCCGGCAGCTCCGGGTCGAGCGCGGGGATCATGATGTGGGCCGTCATCACGGCCTTGGTCCCGGCGGCGATCGCGGCCTCGAACGGGATCAGGTCGCGGGCGCGCAGCACGTCCAGGTCGACGTCGATCACCGGCAGGCCGTGGTGCGAGTCGACGGCCGTGTCGCCGTGCCCGGGGAAGTGCTTGGAGCAGGCGGCCACGCCGGCCGACTGCAGGCCCTCCACCCAGGCGGCGGTGTGCCGGGCGCACAGCTCCGGGTCGGCGCCGAACGAGCGGACGCCGATCACCGGGTTGCGCGGGTTGGAGTTGACGTCCGCGGTGGGCGCCCAGTTGTAGTTGACGCCGGCCGCGGCCAGCGCACGGCCCAGCTCGCGGGCGACGTCCCGGGTGAGCGCCGGGTCGTCGATCGCGCCGAGGGCGAAGTTGCCCGGCCAGGACGAGCCGGAGCCGGCCTCCAGGCGGGTGACGTCGCCGCTCTCCTCGTCGATCGCGATCAGGAGGTCCGGGTTCTCCTCGCGCAGCGCCTTGGTGAGGGCGGCGAGCTGGTCCAGGTCGGTGACGTTGCGGTCGAACAGGGCGACCGAGCCGAGCCCGGCCGCCAGGTGGCGGCGGACCCACTCCGGCGGCTCGGTGCCGACGAAGCCGGGCTGGAGGACGGTCAGCGCGTCACGGTGCAGCTGGTCACTGGCAGGCAGAGTGGGGATGAGGATGCTCACGTGGGATCAGCCCTTCACTGCACCGTCGGTCAAGCCGCCGACGGCCTTGCGCTGGAGGAACACGAACAGGACCAGGATCGGGATCGCGAAGAGCGACGACGCCGCCATGGTGGCGCCCCAGTCGGTGCCGAAGTTGGTCTGGAAGGAGGAGAGCCAGAGGGGGAGGGTCTGCGCCGAGTCCTTCTTGCTCAGCATGTTCACCAGCGGGAACTCGTTCCACGCGGTGATGAAGCCGAACAGCGAGGTCGACATCAGGCCGGGGGCGAGCAGCGGGAAGATCACCTTCATGAAGGCCTGGGCCCGGGTGCAGCCGTCGACCATCGCCGACTCCTCCAGCTCCTTCGGCACCGCCGCGATGAAGCCGCGCAGCGTCCAGATGGTGAAGGGCAGGACCATCATCATGTACAGCGCGGTCAGCGGGACCAGGCTGTTCAGCATGTCGTTGTCGCGCACGATGAGGTAGGCCGCGATGACCATCACCTCCCAGGGCGCCATCTGGGCGGCCATGACCACCAGGACGAAGCCCTTGCGGCCGCGGAAGCGCATCCGCGCGATCGCGAAGGAGGCCAGGGTGGCGATCGCCAGGGAGATCAGCACCGCGCCGACGGTGACGATGAGGCTGTTGGTGACGTACGTCCAGAAGTGCGGGACGTGCACGGCCCGGTCGAAGTGCTCCAGGGTGCCGTCCAGCGGCAGGAAGACCGGCGTCCGGCTGATGATGTCCTTGTCCTGCTTGAAGGCGGTCGCGAACATCCAGTAGACGGGGAACAGGAAGAAGACGAAGAGGACGACCGCGATCGCGTTCGGCCAGGTGCGTCCGATGAGCGAGCGCCTCACAGCTCGTCCTCCTGCTTCAGAATGATGCGGAAGTAGTACGCCATCAGCGCCCCCAGCATCAGGATGGTGAGTACCGCGATCGCGGAGCCGGCGCCGAAGCGCTGGGCGCCGATGCCCTCCAGGAAGGCGTGGACCGGCAGGGTGCGGGTGAGGCCGTCCGGGCCGCCCTTGTTGATCAGGTAGACCTGGGTGAAGGCCTTGAAGACCCAGATGACCTCGAGGAAGGTCGTGGCCAGGAAGAACGGCTTCATGATCGGGAAGATCACCGCGCCGAAGATCTTGGTGGAGCCGGCGCCGTCCATCCGGGCCGCCTCGTAGAGCTCCTTCGGGATCGTGGTCAGGCCCGCGTACATGTTGAACGCCACGAACGGGACCGACTGCCAGACAATCAGCAGGATGATCACGAAGAAGGTCGAGTACTGGCCGCTGGTCCAGTTGAAGTGGGCCATCGAGTGCCAGCCCAGCTGGTCGAGGAACCAGTTGACGACGCCGAAGTTCTGGTCGAAGAGCCACTGGTAGACGGTGGTCGCGGCGACCACCGGCATGGCCCAGGCCAGGATCAGCGAGATCGACAGCATCAGCCGCATCCGCTTGCCCAGGCGTTCGAGCAGCAGGCCGATCAGCGAGCCGATCACCATGATCAGGACGACGTTGACCACGGTGAAGACCACCGTGCGCAGGGTGATCGTCCAGAACTCGGAGTTGCCGAGCTGGTCGGTGTAGTTCTCGAACCCGTTCCACTCGGTCAGGTGCTGGATGAACTGCCGCTTGTTGAGGTTCTGGAACGAGACCACAACCGTCTTCAGCAGCGGCCAGCCCAGCAGCACGAGTGTCGCGGCGATGGCCGGCAGCAGTAGCAGGTACGGCGTGGACCTGGCCGCCAGGCCGGGGCCGTCCGCGCGTCTGCCGCTCTTCTTCGGGGCGCCGGCGCCGACGCCGGTGATCTCCTCGGTAATGGCCACGGCGGCCTTCCCTGATTCCCGGGACTGTGTCTGCACCCGCTCCGAATGCACAGCCATCGTTCTCTCTTCCTGACAACCGACCACGACGGACAGGCGCCGCTCACCGGCTCCCCGCCGGGAGTCGGTGAGCGACGCCGCTCAACTGCCTACTGCTTCTGGTTGAGACGCTTCGCGATCTCGTCGTCGGCCTTCTTGGCCGCCGCGGCGTAGTCGCCGGTCAGGGCGGAGGTCAGGAAGTCCTTGATCGGGTTGGGCTCGTTCTCGACGTTGGTCCAGGTCGGGACGTTCGGGGTGACCGCACCGTTGGCGGAGGCCGGCAGGGCGGCCTTGGCGAAGTCGCCGGTGACCTTGCTGTTCAGCGCGGTCTTGTTCGGGATCGAGCCGGACGAGGCGACCAGACCCTCGTTCTTCTCGTTCATGGCGATCTTCAGGAAGCCCTTGGCGAGCTCCGGGTTCTTGCTCTGCTGGGCGATGGCCAGGTTCGAGCCGCCCAGGAAGACGCCGCTCGGCTTGTCGGCGGTCTTGCCGGGGAGCGGGAAGAAGCCGATCTTCTCTGCGGCCAGCTCCTCGGGCTTCGGGAGCTCCCAGCCGAGGCCGATGATGGTGCCGATGTCACCCTTGGCGAAGACGTCCTTCTGCTGCGGGGTGGCCTCGTCCTTGTCCTTCGGGGCGGTGGCCGAGTAGCTCTGCAGCTTCTTGTAGGTCTCGAAGGCCTTCTGCGCCTCGGGGGAGGACAGGCCGCCCGCCCACTTGTCGCCGTCCTTCTTGGCGAGCTTGCCGCCCTCGCTGGTCAGCAGGCCGAAGTAGGCGTACCACTCCTGGCCGGGCATGTAGAGCGCGTCCTTGACGCCCGCGACGGCCTTGACCTTGTCCAGGTCGGCGTAGAACTCGTCCAGCGTCTTCGGCGGGGTGGTGATGCCGGCCTTGGTCCAGATGTCCTTGTTGTACGTGACCACGCGGTTGGTGAAGTACCACGGGGCGGCGTACTGCTTGCCCTCGAAGATCGAGGACTCGTTCAGGTTGGCGGCCCAGTCGGCGCCGCCGAGGTCGTTCTTGTCCTTGGTGATGTCCAGCAGGCCACCGGTGGCCGCGTAACCCGAGGTCTGGGTGTTGCCGATCTCCAGGACGTCGACCGAGCCCTCGGACAGGGCGGCGGTGACCTTCTGGCCGATGCCGTTCCACTTCTGGGTCTGGATGTCGAGCTTGGCACCCGGGTACGCGGTGGCGAAGTCGGCCTTGACGCTGTCCTCCCAGCCCTTGGGGGCGGAGCCGTCCATCAGCCAGACGGTCAGGGTCTTGCCGTTGTAGTCCTTGGCTGCAGCAGAGGTCGAGCCGCTGGCGTCGTTGTCCTTCTTGCCGTCCGAGCCACAGGCCGCCAGGCCGACGACCATTGCTGCGACGCCGACCGCCGCGATGAGCTGACGCTTCACGCCATCCTCCTGAGGGATGCCTGGGTTACCCCCGTCGGGTGGCAGCGGCAGACCCACGTAAAGCGGGAGGAAAGGCGCCGCGGACCCCAGCGAACGGGTGGGGGGATTCATAGTGACCGGCCTAGTGGTGTAGACCAGATGCCTGGAGCTTGGCCTAGACCAATGGGCCTGTCAACGGCTGTTCAAGCGATCTGGACCACCCGTTATCAAGCCGACACCGCACATCGTTCATCGCGTGATGAGGTATTCGTTCCGTAGCCATACATGCAACGATGTGAGCTGTTAACGAAGTGGCGCGACCCTCAAGGGCCGCGCGAGAAGCGGGAGACAGGTCCGATGAGCAGCGACGGGGGCAGCACGGCCCAGGTCAACGACCCCCAGGTGAAGAACCTCCCGACGCAGGCCGGCGCAGACCCGACCGCGCGGGTGCCGAAGTACTACGGCCTCAAGCGCCACCTCCTCCAGCTCACGGAGACCCAGCCCGCCGGCACCCCCGTCCCGCCCGAGAGGGCGCTCGCCGCGCAGTTCGACACCTCGCGCACCACCGTCCGCCAGGCCCTCCAGGAGCTGGTGGTCGAGGGCCGGCTGGAGCGCATCCAGGGCAAGGGCACCTTCGTCGCCAAGCCCAAGGTCGCCCAGGCCCTCCAGCTGACCTCCTACACCGAGGACATGCGCGCCCAGGGCCTGGAGCCGACCTCCCGGCTGATCGAGATCGGCTACATCACCGCCGACGACCGGCTCGCCCCGCTGCTGGACATCAAGCCCGGCGGCCGCGTGCTGCGGATCGAGCGCCTCCGGCTGGCCAACGGCGACCCGATGGCCATCGAGGTCGCCCACCTCTCCGCCAAGCGCTTCCCCGCCCTGCGCCGCAACCTGGCCAAGCACAACTCCCTGTACACCGCCCTGCGCGAGGTCTACGGCGTCACCGTCGCCGAGGCCGAGGAGACCATCGAGACCACCCTCGCCACCCCGCGCGAGGCCGGCCTGCTCGGCTCCGACCTCGGGCTGCCGATGCTCCAGCTCGCCCGGCACTCCTTCGACGCCGACGGCGCCCCGGTCGAGTGGGTCCGCTCCATCTACCGCGGCGACCGCTACAAGTTCATCACCCGCCTCAAGCGCCCCGAGTAGGGCGGCCACTCCCCCGAGTGCTCCACGGGCACCGGCGTACGCGGGCGCGTACGCCGGTGCCCGTTCGCGTCCGGCCCGGGTGCGGGCGTCCGGATAGCGGGAAGTTCTGTCAATTCCGGTGACACAGATCACTTCATGCTCTAGATTTCGCGACCGTACTGACTGCTGATCACCACCGGTGCTGCTCGGCGGGCTCACGGGGGTTGTGCGGCTCCTCTGGGTTGCGGCCCCAGGGGGTGAGCCCTCCGAGCGGAGCCGATAAATGTCGTCAGACCTCGAACCCAACGAACCTGTCATGCCCGAGCCACCGGACCCCGCGTCCGTTCCCGCCGTGACACCGGAACGGGTGCTGGCCGGGCTCGCCCTCCTCGTGCCGATCGTCGCGATGCTCTGGGTGTCCTCCTACGACAAGACCGACCCCGAGGTCGGCGGGGTGCCGTTCTTCTACTGGTACCAGCTGCTCTGGGTGCCGGTGTCGGCCGTCTTCACGGTGGCCGCCTACCTGCTGATCACCCGGGACGAGAAGGCCCGCAAGGCCGTCCGGACGACCGGGGGCGCGCGATGAGCGGTGTCAACGTCCCGGCCCTGACGGTGTTCGTGCTCTTCTTCGTCCTGGTCACCGTGATGGGCTTCCTCGCCTCGCGCTGGCGCCGGGCCGACGACGCCCAGCACCTGGACGAGTGGGGCCTCGGCGGCCGCAGCTTCGGGACCTGGATCACCTGGTTCCTGCTCGGCGGCGACCTCTACACCGCGTACACCTTCGTGGCCGTCCCGGCCGCCGTGTACGCGACCGGCGCGGCCGGGTTCTTCGCGGTGCCGTACACGATCGTCGCCTACCCGCTGGTCTTCCTCTTCCTGCCCCGGCTCTGGTCGGTCTCCCGGGTGCACGGCTACGTCACCCCGGCCGACTTCGTGCGCGGGCGGTACGGCTCCAAGCCGCTCGCGCTGGTGGTCGCGCTCACCGGCATCCTCGCCACCATGCCGTACATCGCGCTCCAGCTGGTCGGCATCCAGGCGGTGCTGGACGTGCTGGGCGTCGGCGGCGGCGAGAACGCCAACTGGTTCGTCAAGGACCTGCCGCTGTTCATCGCCTTCGGCGTGCTGGCCGCGTACACCTACTCGTCCGGCCTGCGGGCCCCGGCGCTGATCGCGTTCGTCAAGGACACGCTCATCTACATCGTGATCATCGTCGCGGTGATCTACATCCCGATGCGGCTCGGCGGCTACGGCCACATCTTCGACGCGGTCGGCCAGAAGTTCAGCGCGCCCAAGGCGGCGGGCTCGCTGACCGTGCCGGAGAACAAGCAGTGGACGTACGCCACGCTGGCGCTCGGCTCGGCGATGGCGCTCTTCATGTACCCGCACTCGGTGACCGGCGTGCTGGCCTCGAAGTCCCGCAACACGGTGCGCCGCAACATGGCGATCATGCCCGCGTACTCGCTGATGCTGGGCCTGCTGGCGCTGCTCGGCTTCATGGCGATCGCGGCCGGCATCGGCAAGGGCGACAAGAAGTTCAACGCCCAGCTGTCCGTCCCGCAGCTGTTCGAGAACATGTTCCCGGACTGGTTCACCGGGGTGGCCTTCGCGGCGATCGGGATCGGCGCGCTGGTTCCGGCCGCCATCATGTCGATCGCCGCGGCCAACCTGTTCACCCGCAACGTCTACAAGGAGTTCCTGAAGCCGTCGGCCACCCCGGCCGACGAGACCAGGGTCGCCAAGCTCGCCTCGCTGCTGGTGAAGGTCGGCGCGCTGGCCTTCGTGATGACCATGGACAAGCAGGCCGCGATCAACCTCCAGCTGCTGGGCGGCCTCTGGATCCTGCAGACCTTCGTCTCCATCGTCGGCGGCCTGTTCACCCGCTGGTTCCACCACTGGGCGCTGTTCGCCGGCTGGGCGGTCGGCATGATCTACGGCACCTGGGAGGCGTACGACATCGCCAGCCCCGCCACCAAGCACTTCGGCGGCAACGCGGCCGAGATCCCCGGCATCGGCGAGCTGGGCTACATCGGCCTGACCGCCTTCGTGCTCAACCTGGCGGTCTCGGTGGTCCTCACGCTGGCGCTGAAGGCCTTCAAGGCCCCGGAGAGCCCGGACGAGACCCGGCCCGGCGACTACAGCGCCGAAACCGGCGACGAAGAGCTGAAGAACGCGCCGGAGCCCGTGGCGGCGCACTGATTCCCCCTGCGCGCGCCCTGTGACCGCGCCGTCTCCTCCGTGAACACTGGAGGAGGCGGCGCGATCATATGTATGAACGGCCGCACGTGCAGGGAACCACCGGACCGGGCCGGCAGCCGGCCGGCACCGACCGAACCCACGGATCGACCCACGGGGAGCAGCGTCGATGGCAGAACTCGGCACCACACTCAACGGCCAGCACCAGCACGCCCACCAGCACGCCCACGCACCCGGCACACCGCCCGCCGCACCGCCCGCCGACGCGGCGCCGGCCGTCCGGCTGCCGTCCGTGCTGATCGCCACCCGGCACGGCGAGTCCACCGCCAACGTGGAGTTCCAGCTGGCCGAGGCGTCCGGCGCGCTGAGCGTCCCGATCAACTGCCGGGACGCCGACATCCCGCTCTCGCTGCAC
The DNA here is from genome assembly GCF_042266225.1 of Kitasatospora sp. NPDC056181. Lineage (NCBI taxonomy): Bacteria > Bacillati > Actinomycetota > Actinomycetes > Kitasatosporales > Streptomycetaceae > Kitasatospora > Kitasatospora sp. NPDC056181. The sequence continues at coordinate 65,636 of NZ_JBHJUK010000002.1, read as the reverse complement.
GGCCGGCAGCAGGCCCAGGCCCTCGGCCGCTGGTGGGCCGGCCTACCCAGCGCCGACCGGCCGCGCAGCGTCTGGTGCTCGCCGTACGTGCGCACCGCCGAGACGGCGCGGATCGCCCTCGCCCAGGCGGCCGGGCTCGGCGCCGTACCGGTCTCGCTGGCCGTCCGCCACGACGAGCGGCTGCGCGACCGCGAGCTGGGCGTCCTGGAGATGCTGCCCCGGGCCGCGATCGAGGCCAAGCACCCGGAGGAGGCCGCCAGACGCCGCAAGATGGGCGAGCTGTACTACCGCCCGCCCGGCGGCGAGTCCTGGGCGGACGTGGCGCTGCGGGTGCGCAGCCTGCTCCGCGACCTCTGCGCCGAGGAGGCCGGCCGGCCCGTCCTGGTGGTCGCGCACGACTGCACGGTGCTGATGCTCCGCTACGCGCTGGACCGGCTCACCGAGGAGCAGCTGACCGCGCTGGAGCCGGTGCGCAACTGCTCCACCAGCCTCTGGCGCGCCGAGGGCGGACGGCTGCGGCCGGCGCACTGGAACGAGACCGGGCACCTGGCCGTCGGCTGACCGCACCGGGCCGGCCGGCGGCTGGGCGGCCGACGGCTGGGCGGCCGGCCCGCGCCCGCGCTCCCCGGCGGACGGCCCGCCCGTGCGTCGGCCCGTCGGCTCGTCAGCCTGTCGGCCCGTCAGCCCGCCATCGGCTCGGCGAAGCAGCGGCGGTAGGCCAACGGGGTCGTCCCCAGCCGGCGGCCGAAGTGGTGGCGCAGCGTCGCCGCGTTGCCGAACCCGCAGCGGGCGGCGATCGCGTCCACCGGCTCGGCGGTGGACTCCAGCAGCCGCTGGGCGAGCAGCAGCCGCTGCCCGATCAGCCAGCGGTGCGGCGTCGTACCCGTCTCCTGCTGGAACCGGCGGGCGAAGGTGCGCGGCGACATGTGGGCCCGGGCCGCCAACTGCTCGACGGTGGACTCCTCGTCCAGGTGGTGACGCATCCAGTCCAGCAGCGGGGCGAGCGACTCGCCGGTCCCCTCCGGCAGCGGGCGGGCGACGAACTGCGCCTGCCCGCCCTCCCGGTGCGGGGCCACCACCATCCGGCGGGCGATCCCCCGGGCCACCTCCGCGCCCTGCAGCCTGCGCACCAGGTGCAGGCAGGCGTCGATGCCGGCGGCCGTGCCGGCCGAGGTGATCACCGGGTCGTCGTCCACGTAGAGCACGTCGGGCTCGACGGTGGTCCGGGGGAAGCGCGCGGCCAGCTCGGCGGTGTGGCGCCAGTGCGTGGTGGAGCGTCGGCCGTCCAGCAGCCCGGCGGCGCCGAGGACGAAGGCGCCGCTGCAGATGGAGAGCGCCCGGGCGCCGCGGTCCACGGCCGCGCGGACGGCGTCCACCAGCGGCGCCGGGAACTCCTGGAGCGCCCCGACCGCCGTGACCACCACCAGGTCCGCCTCGGCGAGGCGCTCCGGGCCGTACGGGACGTCGACGGAGAAACCGGCGTGCGTGCGGTGCAGGCCCGGGCGGGCCCCGGCGAGGGCGAAGTCGTAGCCGGGCAGGCCGTCGGCGGTCCGGTCCAGGCCGAACACCTCGCTGGCCACCCCGAGTTCGAAGGGGTGGACCTCCTCCAGCACCACCGCGACCACGTTCTTGAGCATGCCGCCCAGCATGCCCCCGCGAGCGGGCCGGGGGGAAGGGTCGCGGTGGCAGTATTTCGATGTGATCGGGCATTCCTGCCACTCGTGGCCGTCCGGCGGCGCCGGGAGAGTGGAGCCATGGACTCCGACACTCTCGCGAGCGCGCTCGCCTTCGCCGGCATCGTCGGCGGCTTCGGACTGCTCGGCACCCTGATCGGGCGGGACGTCGCCCGGGGCGCCGCCAACGGCCGCGACAACTGGCACCGGCCCGGCGGCCACCCGGTCGACCCGGCCCTGCCCGACCGGCTCTACGGCACGATGCCCGCCGCCTCGCTCCGCCCGTCCGCGGACCCGGCCACCGCGCCGCGCGTCGCCGCGCCGCGCGTCGCCGCCCCGGTGCCGTCCGCTTCCGGGCGCTCCGCCACACTTGCCGCATGGACATCGTCATCCGCCGGGCCGTCGAGGCCGATCTCGAAGCAGTCGGAGCCGTCACCCACGAGGCCTTCGTCGGTGACGGTCACAGCCCCGCCGACGGTCCCTACGCCGCGCAGCTCGTCGACGCCCGCCCCCGCTTCGAGCAGGCCGAACTCCTCGTCGCGGTCGACCCGGCCGGCGGACTGCTGCTCGGCTGCGTGACCTTCGCGGTCGGCGGGACGGCCTTCGCCGACATCGCGCGGCCGCACGAGGGCGAGATCCGGATGCTCGCGGTCGGCGGCGCGGCCCGGGGCCGGGGGGTCGGCGAGGCGCTGGTCCGGGCCTGCATCGCGCGCAGCCGGGAGCTGGGCCTGGAGGGGATGGCGTTCTCCACCCGGCCGTCGATGACCTCCGCGCACCGGCTCTACGAGCGGCTGGGCTTCCGGCGGACGCCGGAGCGCGACTGGGAGGTGCGCCCCGGCGTCCCGCTGCTGGTCTACACGATGACCTTCTGAACGGCGCCGCCCCGGACCACGCCCCGGACGAAGGCCCCCACGAAGCCCCGACGGTGACGGACCACCGGCGGGGCCGGGGTCACTTCTTGTCGTAGCCGGGCGCCACGTAGATGGTGTACCGGCCGTGCTCCCCGCTCTTGACCACGGTGACCACCCGGTACCCCGCGCTCTTGAGCGTCGGCTGGATCGCCTTGTCGGTGGCGCCGGTCTGGGTGAAGTCCAGCACCACGACCTTCCACTCGTGCGCCTCGATGCCGGCCTGGATGGCGGGCACCCCGACCTGCTGCTTTCCGGTGGCGGGGTCCCGGCGGTAGACCGCCACCAGGTCGTGCCACTGCTGCCAGTTGCTCTGCTCGCGCAGGTAGTAGGCGGGCACGTTGTAGTTCTCGACCAGGTACCTGTCGTCGCCCTTGGCGATGTACGGCTTGAGGGCGGCCACGAAGGACTCCGTGTTCGACCACTCGCCGAACATCTCCCGGCCCTGGGCCGCTCCCGCCCAGCCGAGCGGGCCGACCACCAGGGCGGCGACCACGACACCGGCCGTGACGTGGACGCGCTTCTTCAGCGCGACCACGACCCGGGCCAGCAGTGCGCCCACCACGATGCAGGCGAACCAGGCACCGAAGTCGACGTGCTTCTGCAGCGAGAGCCAGGTGTGGATGCGGATCTGGTTCGCCGGCGCGAGCATCCCGGCGACCAGCAGGACGCCGGCGAGGCAGGCCTCGGACCACGCGCTCCCGCCGCGCCTGCGCGCCGCCACCAGCTGCACCACCACGCCCACCAGGGCCACCAGCAGCAGGGGGCCCACCCACTTGGCGGCCTCCTCGGCCACGTACGAGTAGGCGTCGTGGCCGGGGGCGCGCTTCAGGGTGGTGTGGTTGAAGCCGTCGATGTAGCGCTTCCCCGCCAGCAGGGCCGCCACGGCCATCGCCGCCACGAAGGCGGCCAGGAGCTGGAGCCCGCGCTTCCACCGCACCCACGCGCCGGGGGCGCCGCCGGAGCCTGCGAAGACCGCGACCCCGCACACGACAGGGACCCAGAGCAGCGCGGCGTACTTGGTGCAGCCGGCCAGCGCCAGCAGCAGGGCGGACAGGACCATGCTCGGATAGCCGCCGCCGGTGGTCAGGCGCACCGCGAGGTAGCCGGCCCAGGCGAGCAGCGCCAGCGCCATCGAGTCGTAGGTGGCCAGCCCGCCCAGGAACTGGGTCGGACCGAGCGCGGCGAACGCCGCCGCCGCGCAGAACGCCGCGAGCGACCCGTGCAGCCGCCGGGTGGCCAGGTGGACCGCCACCGTCGCGGAGAGCATGAAGGCCATGCTCAGCAGCCGCGCGGTGGTCAGCCCGCCGAGCATGTCGGCCACCGCCACGACCACCGGGTAGATCAGCGGGGAGCCCGAGAAGAAGGTCTCGTACGTCGCGACCGGGGTGCCGTGCGCGAGGTTGGCGATCTCCTGGTAGCCCGCGTAGATGTAGGTGCCCTCGTCCACGAAGGCGGTGTTGCTGCGGAGCAGGTGGAAGGAGAGCGCGCCCTGGACCAGGAGGACGGCGAGCAGCGGCAGCAGGTCCGTCCGGAGCCCGGGCCGGGGCACCTTGACCACCGGCACCGCCGTCCGTCTCCGGCGCCCGCGCGGGGACGACGGCCCGCCGTCGGGGCCCGCCGGTCCGCCGGGACCGGACGCGGGGCCTGGGCCGGAACCGGGACCGGCCGCGCCGACCGCACCGGGCCGGACGGCACCCGCGGAGGCGAGTACGGGCCGCCGGGTGGACTCGGGCCGGATCCAACGGCCGTCCGCGCTCATCAGGTACTGCTCCTCAACTTCGGGACGACGCGCCCGGTACGCCGGGTACCGGGGCTCGGTGCGCCATGAGGCGCCGGGGCGGTCCTTCGCCCCGGCGCCATGACGGGTGTCTTACGACGGACGGCCGGCCCGTACGGGAGTTGCTCAGCCGCCGGTGAGCCAGGCGGCCGTCGGCGGGACGGCCGGCGGCGAGCTGGGGCCTGCGACGATCTTCACGATGTCGGCCTCCGGCAGCACCTGGTCCCAGGCCTGGATGTCGGCGACGGCCCCGTGCCAGGGGTCGCTCCACTGCGAGTTCGAGCTGAGCCGGCCCAGCTGGAGCGCGTTGGTGCCGCTGCTCTGCACGCCGGCCGCCGGGGCCGAGGCCTGCGCCGCGCCGTTGACGTAGAGCGTGATCTGCTTGCTCGACGCGTCGTAGACGCCGGTCAGCAGGGCCCACTGGTTGACCGTCGCGTCGCCCTTGGAGTAGACGACCACGGAACCGCCGCCGGGGAGCTGCACCTTGAAGTACCAGAGGTTGCGGCCGTCCTTGGTCGCGCGCCCGAGCGCGTAGGAGTAGTAGGCGCCGTCGCCCTGGCTGACCGCGCAGCGGACACCCGCCGGCACGTCGACGAACACCCGGGTGGACACGGTGAAGCTCTTCCCGGTGTCGACGACCGGCTGGGCGCTCTGGGCGAAGGAGTTCTGCCCGCTGGGCAGCTTGAGCACCTGTCCGGCGAACCCGGCGACCGAGCCCGTCTTCGCGTCGGAACCCAGGCCCAGCGCGGCCGTTCCCTTGGTCGCCGGCAGTGAGCCGACGGTCGTCGGGCCCGGGATGGCGCGCGGCGGCCCGCTGGGCGTTCCGCCGCCCGTCGAGCTCGCGCCAGGGGTCCCGCTTGACGTGGCGTCGGGGGACTTGGGCGCCTCGGCCGTCGCGCTGGGAGTGCCGTCGGCGGACGGGGTCTTGTCCCCCTGACGCATCACCATGACGCCGGCGCCGGCGGCGCCGATGACCACGACGGCCACGGCGGCACCGATCAGCCGGAACCGGCGCTTGCGCTTGGCCTGCTCCTCGTTCCGGGTCGCCAGCGCCTCCCAGTCGGGCGTGCTGGAGGCCTGCGCCGGGAAGCCGCCCTGCTGCCAGGGCTGGGCGGGCGCGCCGGGGTTGGCGGGGCCGGTGGGCGCGGTGGGCGTCATCGGCACGGTGGACGCGAGCGGCGACGTGGGCGTCATCGGCACGGTCGACGCGAGCGGCGACGAGGGTGTCATCGGCACCGTGGACGCGAGCGGCGACGTCGGCCCGGTCGGCGCGGCAGGCGCGGCGGGCGCGGCGGGCGCACCCGGCGGCGGGCCGAACGCACCGCCCGGCTGCTGCTGCGGCACACCGGCCACCGGCGGCACCGGGGCAGGCGGCACCGGCCCCGGGTTCACCGGAGCGGGCGGCGGGACCTGACCGGGCGGCACGGCACCGGGCGGCGGGACCTGACCGGGCGGCACGGCACCGGGCGGCGGCACCTGACCCGGAGGTATCGGGCCGGCCGGGGGCTGCGCTGAGACCGGCGGCTGTGGGGAGGCCGGGTCCGGGGGCGGCGGCCCGAACGCGCCGATCGGCGGCTGCTGCGGGGACCACCCCTGGTTCTGCTCCGGCTCGCCAGTCGGTACCGGTCGATCGCTCATGTGTCGGAATGGTAAGGCATGGTTCGCCCAACGCCCATGGAGGGTGCTTCGGCTGACGGGCCCGCCCTTGTGGCGGTCCGTTACGGCAGGCCGTTGTAGGGGAGCTTCCACCGCTGCGAGACCCCGCCGTTGCACGGCTTGAGGTTCACCGCCGTTCCGTCCGCGAGGGTGCCGCCGACGGTGCCGAGGCACAGGCCGGACTCCAGGTGGACCAGGCTCTGGCCGGCCCCGGCCGCCCAGCGTTGCTGGGCCCCTCCGGTGCAGCGGGCCAGCGCCGCGGTGCCGCCGTCCCCGGACGGCGCCAGGCAGGCCGCGCCGCCCCGCAGCGAGCCGTCGTTGCCCACCGTCCAGCTCGTCGACACGGCCTGGTCGCCGCAGGATCCGACGGTCACCGGCGTGCCCGCGAGGCCGCCGCCGCCGTGCCGCAGGCAGATCCCGGGCGCACCGGCCGGCACCTCGCCGGCGGGCAGGCCGACCCGGTTGTGGAAGGCGAACGACCAGCTCTGCAGGCCCACCCCGCCGCTCCAGATCTCGAAGCCCGCCTGCACCCGGCACAGGTACGACCCCGGCGGGACGTAGCCGCGCATCATGGCGTCGGCGGTGAACAGCCGCAGGTTCAGGCCGTGGGCGCTGTGGGTCGACGCCTTCCGCACGTAGCTGATCACGCTGTGCGGACCGGTGATGGGCGCCTGGAAGACGTCGTAGGTGGTGTCGCCCAGGGTCTGGGCGTCCGTCACCTTCTTGCCCGCGGGCTTGACGCTGTCGGTGGCGTCCAGCCAGACCATCACCTCCGCGCTCTCCCCGGGGAGGCAGTTGTCGGGGCTGGGCCCGTACCAGAGGTCGTAGGAGAGGTTGTACGAGCCGGTCGCCCTGGCGGTGGCGTCCCAGTCGCTGGTCGCGTCGCCCAGTGCGCTGACCGGGACGGGCAGGCCGCTGGCGCCGGGAGCCGTGGAGATGTTGGGGTAGGCGCCCGGGGCGAGCGGGGTCTTGGCCGTGAAGTCGCGCAGCTCCGTCACCGTGAAGCCGGTGTCCCCCGGGGCGTCCAGGCAGACCGTGCCGTCGGTGTTCCAGGGGTTCGGCTCGATCACCTTGGTGCCGCCGTCGACCGGCTTCTTGGGGAAGGGGACGTCCTTGGTCGAACAGAGCCTGCCGGAGCCGTTGTCCACCGGTCCGGCGGAGACCGTCGTGCCCGGCCGGGCGGGCGCCGCGGAGGGCTGGCTCGTGCAGCCGATGAGCAGCACGGCCACGGTGCCGTGGGCCGCCAGGGCCCGTATCCCCCGCGCCAAGCGTGCGGCAGTGCGCGTCACGATGCCCCTCCGTCTCCCCTGATCCGGTGTCTGCTGAACCGACCCGTGGCCGTAGCGAGCGCCAACCGTATACGCCCGCTCCACATCACGATCGGAGCTCAATCCCGGTTCCGGGCAGCCAGGCGGAAGGCCGGGCGGAGCTTCACCGGACCGCTTCCCGTACGATCCTGACGTCCATGCGGCCGTGGAACGAACGACCCACGTCGCTTCTGGTCCACTTCGATACGGTTTCTGGGGGAGAGAGCCAAGTGACTGTCACCGAGAGTACGCAGCTCACGGGCGGCAGGAGAGCAGCCACCTCACGCCGGAGAACCCGACAGGACGCGAGCGCCCGCGTGCCGAGCGGCCTGCTCCCGCAGCCTCCGGACAACGTGGAGAAGTACTCCTACACGCGCAGTCACCTCTGGGTGCTGACCTGCTTCTCCCTCCTCAGCTTCGGCTCCATGGTGGCCAGCGAGGTCGGCCTGCTCCGGGCGACGCCGTGGTTCTGGCTCTTCGTCCCGTTCCTGGCGTTCACCGTCGTCTACTACCTGATGTCCCGTTGGGTGCACGGGTTCAACGAGACCTTCGACCTCAAGGGCCACCGCGCGCTGGTGCGCGGCTGGCGCCCGGAGCGGTACCCGACCGTCGACGTGTTCCTGCCCGTCGCGGGCGAGCCCATCGAGGTGCTGCACAACACCTGGACGCACGTCGCCAGGCTGCGCGACCAGTACCCGGGCGAAGTGACCCCCTACGTGCTGGACGACAGCGACAGCCCCGAACTCGCGCAGATGGCCGTGGACTTCGAGTTCGTGTACGGCACGCGTAACAACCGCGGCTGGTTCAAGAAGGCCGGCAACCTCCAGTTCGGCTTCCGCAACTCCGACAGCGACTACATCCTCATCCTCGACGCCGACTTCGCACCCCGTTCCGACCTGCTCGACGAGCTCCTCCCCTACATGGAGAACGACCCCGGGCTCGGAATCGTTCAATCCCCGCAGTTCTTCCGCATCCTCGACTCCCAGAACTGGATCGAGCGCGGCGCCGGCGCCGTCCAGGAGCTCTTCTACCGGACGGTGCAGGTCTCCCGGCAGCGCAACGACGGTGCGATCTGCGTCGGGAGCTGCGCCCTCTACCGGCGGGCCGCGCTGGAGCAGAACGGCGGCACCACGCTGATCGAGCACTCCGAGGACGTGCACACCGGCTTCGACCTGCGCCGGCTCGGCTGGAACCTCCACTACGTGCCGATAGCCCTGGCGGCCGGGGTCTGCCCCGACAACGTCGGCGGGTTCTTCAACCAGCAGTACCGGTGGTGCACCGGCTCGATGAGCCTGCTGGGCAGCCGGAAGTTCTGGGGCACCAAGCTCCGGCTGATAACCCGGATGTGCTACATGTCCGGATTCTTCTACTACATCCACACCGCGCTGTTCACCATCGTCTCCCCGCTCGTGCCCATCGTGCTGCTGCTCATGCGTCCCGACCTGATCCGGTGGGAGAACACGATGCTGGTGATCCCGGGCCTGGTGTACGCCACCCTCATCTTCCCGCTCTGGCACCGCAACCCGTACCGGCTGGAGGCCTGGGCCGCCCGCATGATGTACGGCTGGGCGCACGTCTTCGCCATCTGGGACATCCTGCGGAAGAACCGGATGGCCTGGCAGCCGACCGGCTCCAGCGGCGCCAAGAAGAACAAGACCCGCCGGTTCTGGACGGGCATGATCGTCTGGGGTGGCGGGACCGCCGCCCTCTGGGTGGGCGCCGGCATCTGGCGGATGCTCACCATGGGCCCGCTGAACTTCGCCCTGGTGCTCGCCTCCGGCCTCTTCTACGCCGTCATCGTGGGCCGAGTCCTCGTCCAGCCGCGTCCCACGGAAGCTGTGTGATCGCCGTGCCCGCCGTACCCGCCGTGTCCGCCGTGTCCGCCCGCCGCCGGACAGGTCTGCGCCGTCCGCTCGCCGTGCTCGCGCTGCTGACCGCCACCCTGCTGCCGGCCACCGCCTGCGGCCCCGCGGACCCGGGGTTCGCCGTGCCCGAGGCCGCCGCGCCGCAGCCAGCCGGAACCGGCGGCGCGACCGCGGCCCCGGCCCCGGCCCGGAAGCCGGCGGGCCCGGCCGCCGACCTCCCGTACGACGTCACGCCCCTGCTCAAGCCGCAGCGCAAGTACCTGGGCGCCGCGCTGCCCGACGTCCCCGCGAAGATGGACGCGCTGGGCGGCTACACCACCGCGATCGGCAAGCAGCCGAACGTCCTCGAGTACTACGCGGGCTGGGGCGACGGCTTCGACACCGCCGGGGTCCGCCGGATCTACGACGCCGGGGCGCTGCCCTACATGGCGTGGGAGCCGCACTCCCCCTCGATGGCGGCGATCGCGGCCGGCGAGACCGACGACTACGTGAAGAGCGTGGCCAAGGCCGCCGCCAAGCTCAACCTGCCCATCGCCATCAGCATCGCCCACGAGATGAACGGCGACTGGTACCCGTGGGGCCGGCAGGCCGCCAGCGCCGAGGACTTCGTCGCGGCCTGGCGCCGCGTCCACGACATCTTCGACCGGGCCGGCGCGACCAACGTGATCTGGGTCTGGAGCCCCAACATCACCGACCCCGCGCCCAACACCCGCCTCGCGCCCTACTACCCCGGGGACACCTACGTGGACTGGGCCGGCATGACCGGCTACTTCACCCTCACCGGGCCGAAGACCTTCGACGCGCTCTACGGGCCGACGATGGCGGAGATCCGCACCTTCAGCCAGAAGCCGTTCTTCATCAGCGAGACGGCCTCCCAGCAGGGCAAGCGCCAGCGCGCGGACATCGACCAGCTCTTCAGCGGGATCGAGGCGCACGACGACCTCGTCGGCTTCGTCTGGTTCAACATCGTCAAGCGGGCGGACTGGCGCATCGAGATCACCCCGCAGACGCTCGCGGACTACAAGCAGCGCGCGTCCGATCCCCGCTACGGCTTCGACATCCGGAACCCATGATGCCTTCAGAGACCGACTCCTGGTTCACCCCGCAGACCCCGGTCCGGACCCCGGACGACGAAGGCTCCCGGGCCCGTCCGCCCGGCCCGCGGGAGAACGGGCCGGCCGCGGGGGCCGAGGGGACCAGGCGCTCCCGGCGCGCCGGCCGGACCGCCGCGGCCGACGGCACGGGCGCGAGCCACGGCACCGCCGCGACCCACGGGGCCGACGCGACCCTCGACGCCGACGCGGCCGAGGGGACCGCCGTGGCCCACGACGCCGGCGCGGCCGAGGAGGCCGCCGTGACCGAGGGGCCCAGACGCTCCCGTCGGGCCCGCCGGACCGCCACGACCCTCGACGCCGACGCGACCCACGACTCCGCCACGGCCGAGGGGTACGACGCGCACGGCCCGGACCAGGCGCACGGGTCCGACCAGCCGTACGACCCCGCCGACGGGTACGCGGCGGACCGGCCGTACGACCCCGCCGACCCCGCCGACCCCGACCCCGACCCCGCCGACGGGCACCCGGCGGACCACGCGTACGACCCGGCCGACGAGCACGACGACGCCGAGGGCGACACGCACGGCCGCGCCCACCCCGGCGACGGCGAGGACGGCCCGGCCGTCCAGCTGGCGCCGTACACGATCCCCGCCGTCCCCGCGACCGGCTGGGACCCCGCCTCCAGCCCCCGGCGCCGCTGGATCGGCCGCGGCCTGCTCTTCGGCGTGCTGGCCGTCCAGGCGGCGCTCTCGCTGCGCCTGCTCGGCGCCGCGCACCCCGACGAGGCCGTCGCCATGATCGTCGGCCGCCAGCAGCTGGACCACCTGCTCCACGGCACCCCGGTGACGACCGACCTGATCGGCCAGATCCCCGGGTCGCCCTGGCTCTACCCCCCGCTGGCCGGCGCCGCCGCCAACGCGAGCGGGATCTTCGGGGCCCGGCTGGTGAGCCTCGTGCTCGCGCTGGCCACCACCGCCCTGCTCTACTCGCTGACCCGCCGGCTCTTCAACGAGCGCGTGGCCATCTGCACCGCCGCCGCGTACGCCGTCCTGCAGTCCACCGTGGTCGTCGGCTTCTACGCCGCTCCGGACGCCCTCGCGGTGGCCCTGGTGGCGCTCGCCACCTGGATCGTCGTGAGGACCGCCCGCGCCCCCGTGGCCACCGTCCTGCTGGCCGTGCCGGCGGCTGCGCTGGCGGCCGCCGTGGAGTACGCCGCAGTGATCGCGGTGCCCGTCCTGGCCGCCCTAGCACTGATCACCTCCTGGCCCTACCGGGGCCGCGGGCCCGCCGCCGGGCGCGCCCTCCTCCTGGCCGCGGGCGCCCTCGGGGGACTCCTGGTGTCCGGCCTGCTGGACGACGTCTGGGCCTGGTCCCCCGCGGCCGGCCACGAGGCCCGCCCGGCCGGCTCGGTCCTCCTCTCCGCGGTCCAGTGGAGCGGCCTGTTCGCCGTGCTGGCCTGCGCGGGCGGGATCGCCTACTCGCTCCGCGAGCGGCTGAACGAGTCGCCCGAGGACGCCGCGATCACGGCGTCCCGGCTGCGCCGCACGACACTGAGCGTGACGCTGTGCGCGACGGCGCTGCTGATCCCGGTCGTGTACGCGTGCCTGGGCACCTCCGGCGTGATGTTCCGCCACCTCGGCTTCGGCATGCTCTTCGCCGCGCCGCTGGCCGGCGTGGGCATCACCAGGCTGGTCGGCGCGCACTTCCGCAACCCCCAGCTGGGCATCCTGGTCTGGGTGGTGCTGCTCGCCCTCGGGCTGGAGCAGTCGGCCCTGCGGTACCAGGACGGGCCCGACTCGGGCCGGCTGCTCGGCGTGCTGCGCCTGCACACCACCCCGCAGGGCCGCTACCTCACCGAGGTCGACGGACTGCCCGAGTACTACCTGGGCGCCGTCAGCAAGCCCGAGCAGTGGGTCTCGGCCCGCAAGGGGACCGACTACCGGGATCCCGCCGGGGTGATGCACCACGGGGACGAGGGCACGGTCGCCGCGATCCGCAACGCCTGGTTCACCATGATCGTCCTCGACAGCACCGCGCCCACCGCCACGGACCGGGCCGTCAGCGAGGCGGTCAAGGCCGGCGGACGCTACCGACTGATCGCTCAGTTCAGCTCCCCGACGGGCGATTCCGGCACGTACAAAGTGTTCCTGCTGCACTGAGAGCCCGGAGCGCCGGGCCACGCCCCGCGACACACCGGCTACTACATATGGTGCCGCGAAAGTCAGCCGCCACTAGATGTATGCTCGTCCCTGCTGTCGACGCAGGGGAACCCGGTGCGAATCCGGGACTGCCCCGCAGCGGTGTGCGGGCGGCTCCGACCAGAGTCCGCGAGTCCGAGTACCTGCCGACGGCGTGCCGCCCGGCCTCCCCGCAGAGGCCTCCAGCACAGCAGTACTTCCGGGCCTCGCGGGCGGGCCGGGGATGACACCGTCGCGCGGAGCCGTCCGGCCGCCGCGCCGTGCTCCCCTGCCCCAAACGGCCCGGTGCCCCGATCCACCGCCGCCGATCGCCGCCAGGAGAGAGCGCCTTGACCACCGCTGCCTCAGCCACCCTGCCCGCCCAGGGTTCCAGCTCCGCCCCCGCCGACCCGACGGTCTCCGACCCCGGCGGTGCGCTGCTCCGGCTGCTGACCGACCGCAGCGTCGACCTTCCCCAGGTGGACCCCGGCCATGTCGCCGCCGCCGCGCTGCGCGGCCGCCACGCCGGCTCGGACTTCGCCGAGCTGCGCGGGCTGGCCGTGGACGCCGCAGCGTCGATGATCGCCGAGGACCCGCAGTACTCGAAGCTGGCGGCCCGGCTGCTCGCGCTGGAGATCGTCGACGAGGCGGTCTCCCAGGGCTCGGTCTCCTTCTCCGCCTCGATCGCCGTCGGCCACGCCGAGGGCCTGATCGGCGACGTCACCGCCGACTTCGTCGCCAAGCACGCCGCCGCGCTCGACGCGCTGATCGACGCCAAGGGCGACGACCGCTTCGAGTACTTCGGCCTGCGCACCGTGCAGTCCCGTTACCTGCTGCGTCACCCGATCACCCGCAAGGTGGTCGAGACCCCGCAGCACTTCCTGCTCCGCGTCGCCTGCGGCCTGGCGGTCGGCGACAGCGAGCAGTCGGTGCGCGAGGTCGCCGAGCTGTACGGCCTGATGAGCCGGCTGGAGTACCTGACCTCCTCGCCGACCCTCTTCAACTCCGGCACCCGGCACCCGCAGATGTCGAGCTGCTACCTGCTCGACTCGCCGCTGGACAACCTGGACTCGATCTACTCCCGGTACGCCCAGATCGCGCGCCTCTCCAAGCACGCCGGCGGCATCGGCCTCTCGTACTCGCGGATCCGCTCGCGCGGCAGCCTGATCCGGGGCACCAACGGCAAGTCCAACGGCATCGTCCCGTTCCTGCGCACCCTCGACTCCTCGGTCGCCGCCGTCAACCAGGGCGGCCGCCGCAAGGGCGCGGCCTGCGTCTACCTGGAGACCTGGCACGCGGACATCGAGGAGTTCCTGGAGCTGCGCGACAACACCGGCGAGGAGGCGCGGCGCACCCACAACCTCAACCTGGCGCACTGGATCCCGGACGAGTTCATGCGCCGGGTCAACGCCAACGAGGACTGGTCGCTGTTCTCCCCGGCCGACGTGCCCGAGCTGGTCGACCTCTGGGGCGCCGACTTCGACGAGGCGTACCGCAAGGCCGAGCTGGCCGGCAAGGCCGTCCGCACCATCCCCGCACAGACCCTCTACGCCCGGATGATGCGCACCCTGGCGCAGACCGGCAACGGCTGGATGACCTTCAAGGACGCCTCCAACCGCGCCGCCAACCAGACCGCGCTGCCCGGCCGGACGGTGCACAGCTCCAACCTCTGCACCGAGATCCTGGAGGTCACGGACGACTCCGAGACCGCCGTCTGCAACCTCGGCTCGGTCAACCTCGGCGCCCACGTGGCCCCGGGCGCGTCCGTCGAGGACCTCCTCAACGCCATGGACTGGGAGCGGCTGGACGCCACCGTGCGCACCGCCGTCACCTTCCTCGACCGCGTGGTGGACATCAACTTCTACCCGACGACCGAGGCCGGCACCTCCAACTCCCGCTGGCGGCCGGTGGGCCTGGGCGTGATGGGCCTCCAGGACGTCTTCTTCCAGCTGCGGATCGACTTCGACTCCGCGGAGGCGAAGCAGCTCTCCACGCTGATCGCCGAGCGCATCATGCTCACCGCGTACGAGCGCTCCGCCGACCTGGCCGAGCAGCTGGGCCGCCACGAGGCGTACGGCGAGACCCGCGCCGCCCGCGGCGAGCTGCACATCGACCACTTCCCGTCGGCCGCGCCCGCCTGGGCCGACCGCTGGACGGCGCTGCGCGCCCGGATCGCCGAGACCGGCCTGCGCAACTCGCTGCTGCTGGCCATCGCGCCGACCGCGACCATCGCCTCCATCGCCGGCGTGTACGAGTGCATCGAGCCGCAGGTGTCCAACCTGTTCAAGCGCGAGACGCTGAGCGGCGAGTTCCTCCAGGTCAACCCGTACCTGGTCCGTGAGCTCAAGGAGCTCGGTGTCTGGGACCAGCAGACCCGGGACGCGCTGCGCGACGCCAACGGCTCGGTGCAGGAGCTGAACTGGCTGCCCGCCGAGGTCCGCTCGCTCTACCGCACCGCCTGGGAGCTGCCCCAGCGCGCGCTGATCGACCTGGCCGCGGCCCGCATGCCGTACCTCGACCAGAGCCAGTCGCTGAACCTGTTCATGGCGGCGCCGACCATCGGCAAGCTCAGCTCGATGTACGCGTACGCGTGGAAGGTCGGTCTGAAGACCACCTACTACCTGCGCTCGCGCCCGGCGACCCGGATCGCCCAGGCCGCGTCCGGTGCCGCCCGCACCGCCGCGCCCGTGCCGGTTCCCGCCCCCACCATGACCCAGGCCGAGCAGGACGCCATCGCCTGCTCCCTGGAGAACCCCGAGTCCTGCGAGGCCTGCCAGTGAGCACCCCCGACGACCGCAAGATGCTGCTCGACCCCGGCTTCGAGCTGACCCTGCGCCCGATGCGCTACCCGTCGTTCTACGACCGGTACCGGGACGCGATCAAGAACACCTGGACCGTCGAGGAGGTGGACCTGCACTCCGACGTCGCCGACCTCGCCAAGCTCAGCGAGGGCGAGCGGCACATGATCGGCCGGCTGGTCGCCTTCTTCGCGACGGGTGACTCGATCGTCGCGAACAACGTGGTGCTGAGCCTCTACAAGCACATCAACTCCCCGGAGGCGCGCCTGTACCTGTCGCGCCAGCTGTTCGAGGAGGCCGTGCACGTCCAGTTCTACCTGACGCTGCTGGACACCTACCTTCCGGACCCGGAGGACCGCAACGCGGCCTTCGCCGCGGTGGAGAACATCCCCTCCATCCACCAGAAGGCGCAGTTCTGCTTCAAGTACATGAACGCGGTCGACCACATCGACTCGCTGCAGACCAAGGAGGACCGCCGCGCGTTCCTCCTGAACCTGATCTGCTTCGCGGCGTGCGTCGAGGGCCTGTTCTTCTACGGCGCGTTCGCGTACGTGTACTGGTTCCGGAGCCGGGGCCTGCTGCACGGTCTCGCGACGGGCACCAACTGGGTGTTCCGCGACGAGTCCATGCACATGGACTTCGCGTTCTCGGTGGTGGACACCGTCCGCGAGGAGGAGCCCGACCTCTTCGACGACGAGATGGCCAAGCAGGTCACGGAGATGCTGGAGGAGGCCGTCGAGGCCGAGCTCCAGTTCGCCCAGGACCTCTGCGGTGACGGCCTGCCCGGCATGAACACCGCGTCGATGCGCGAGTACCTCCAGGCCGTGGCCGACCAGCGCCTCGCCCGCCTGGGCATGCCGATCCGGTACGGCTCGACGAACCCGTTCGGCTTCATGGAGCTGCAGAACGTCCAGGAGCTGACCAACTTCTTCGAGCGTCGGGTCTCGGCGTACCAGGTCGCCGTCGAGGGCTCGGTCGCCTTCGACGACGACTTCTAAATCAAGATCGTTCAGCGAACAGCGGAGCTGCCGTCACGGCGGCTCCGCTGTTTGGTACCCGGTGTTCAGGAGTAGCCCAGGCATGCCCAAGCTCCAACAGCGTGTGATCGAAGGCCCCTTCGGGCCGATACAGATCAACTACGACCGCCGGCCGTCCGTCGTGGCGCGGATCCAGGGGGCGGGGATGCCCGCCGTCACGGTGGTGCCCGACCGCGACCACGGCGCGATGAACATCAACGGGCACCACGTGCCGACGAGCCGGACCCGCAACCGCACTCGGACCGCCGTCGTCGGCGACCGGAGCTACGAGCTGAGGCCCACCAGCCTCCGCCGCGCCGAACTGCGCCGCAACGGCACCCTCATCGCCCACGCCCGCGGATCGTTCCGTTCGTACGCCCCGGGGAGCACCATCCCCGGCCGCGACGCGGGGATCACCTGGTCCCAGGGCATCGACCCGACGGACGTCGCGATCGGCCAGGCCATGGTCCTCGGCTTCGGCGCCGGCGCCCCGGGCGTGATCCTGCGGACCGTCTTCTTCTGGGTCGACAACCTCACCTGAAACAACAGTGGTGCCCCGCACGGCCACAGCCCGTGCGGGGCACCACTGTTGTTTATATAGGTGGGGAAGAAGCCGGGCAAGAACCCACCGAGGGAGGAACACCAGACCACCGCCGCGAAGAGCAGAGCGGGCCCGCCCGGGTCCTTGGAGTCCCGGACGCCCATTCCACCCGGCGTCAAGAATCGGGTCTCCACGCACTCGTGCACCGCGCTGTAGCTGCTCTTGTGCCACTCACGTCCGGCAGCCGCGGCCACAACAACCTCGGCCACCTCGACACAGTCGCTCTGGGCCCCCGAGTAGGAAGACTTGCGCCACTCGAGCCCGGCAGCGGAAGCAGACGGCAGGAACATACTCATTTCTAGACCTTGTCCTTTGCACGCTCGATGAGTGCGACCGATTCGGTACGCGGCAGCGACTCCGCCAGGGCACGGCGGAACAGGTTGGTGTACTTGAACACTTCCTCCGGCTCCTCGATGTAAAGCGTGCTGAGGAGGCTGTCGACGTACACCACGTCCGTCTCTGTCGCCTCGGGGAAACTCAGGATGGCGACAGGGCCGAAGAGCGCAGCGTGAACGTCGGATTCCTCCGGCAGGACCTGGATATTGATGTTCGGCTGCTCAGCACTCGTCATCAGGCAGTCGAGTTGCTCGCGCATCACCGACCGGCCGCCGATCCGATGCTTCAGCACGGATTCGGAGAGGACGACCCACATGCGAAGCGGCGCTTCCCGCGTGAGAACCGCGCGACGCTCCTGACGGACCTTCGTCAGCTGCTCGACCTGCTCGGCCGTCGCATCCTCTATCTGGGCACGGACCACCGCACGCGTGTAGTCCTCGGTCTGCAGGAGACCCGGCACCAGGAACGTCTGGATGCTGTACATGTCCGACGCATCGGATTCCAGTGCGATGAAGTCGGCATAGAGCGGCGACAGCGTGTCCGAGTAGCGATCCCACCATCCACGCAGACGACCCTCGCGCGACATGGCCTCCAGCCGACTCCGCGTCTCGGACTCCGCCACCCCGTAGAGGTCGAGCAACAGTCGAAGATCCACCAGCCGAATACCCGACTGAGCAGCCTCGATCCGACTGATCTTGCTCTCCGCGCAGGCAAGCTGCCGAGCCGACTGGGCGATCGTCAGATTCGCTTCTGTCCGCAGCTCCTTGAGCGTTCGGGCCAGCCGACGCTGCCGAACTGTCGGGTTCCTGTTCACGGGCACCGCCGCGACCTCCCCACTTCTGTGAGCTGTCAGTCTGCCTCCCCCCGGCATCGACAACAATCTTTGATCACTTCCAAAGTAGGGACTTGCACTTTAGAAGTCCCCAGGAGCATGCTACTCAACGTAGTCCGCTAGAGACACAACGTGATCATGGCGGGCTCTTCACCCGGGCATGCCCATGCCTTCTTCAGCCGCTGTCACCCGCACACCCCGGAGGTGGCCCCGCCATGCCTGAAACCGTCTCCCCCTCCCTCTCCCCCATCCCCACCGAGCAGACCTGCTGGCTGCCCCGGCACCGCAAGTCCCCCCGGGCCGCACGCCAGGAGCTCCGCTCCTTCCTCCTCCCGCACCCCTCCGGCGAACGCCTCCTTGCCACCGGCGAGTTGCTCGTCAGCGAGCTCGTCACCAACGCCGTCCAGCACTCCCGTGCCCCGCGCGGACGCCTGATCTTCGTCCGCTTCCACCTCGCCCCGGACGTCACCCTCCGCATCGAGGTGCACGACGCCGACAGCGGGAGGCCCACCCTCCGCGACGCCGCCGACTCCGACGAGGCCGGCCGAGGCCTGCTCCTCGTCCACGAGTTGGCCACCCGGTGGGGCTGCTGCCCGCGCAGGGGTGGCATCGGCAAGTTCGTCTGGTGCCACATCTCCCCCGAGGGGACCGCCGCGTGACCACCGTCCGGGCCGAGATCGAGGGCATCATGGCGCCCACCCTCTTCCCCAGCCTCGACCACGCGCTCCCCGTCCTCTGGGAGCACGTCCGCGAACTCGCCGTCCGCGAGGCCCATCGCGACTTCATCAGGATCTGCCTCGGCCCCGGCGGAGGCGAGGGAGTCGCCCACTGCCTCTCCCGGGGCGGCAGCTGGAGCACCACCCTCTACGTCGGCGAACTCACCGGCTGGACCGCCCACCCCATCACCATCACCACCCGCACCCCCTGAACTCCCCGCCCCCGCCTGCGCGAGGGGCCCGCGCGGGTCCGGCCGGGCATGCACCGGCGGGACCCGCACGAGCGCTGATGGCCAACGGGAGGGAGTGATCGTATGAACATCACCTGAAGCGACCTCAGGGCGCGAACCGGCTACCTAGGCTGCGGCCGTCCGCCCTGATCACTCCAGCCCGAGGGACCTCACCATGCTCATCCTGTCCCTGCTGTTCCTGGCCGTCGGCCTCGGCCTGCTCATACTGCGGTGGCGCAAGATCGGCTCCTGGCCGGTCACCCTCACCGGCATCCTCGCCGGCGGTCTCGGGCTGCTGCTGGGGCTCACGACCTTCGTCCACGTGGTCGAGCCGACCGAGGTCGCGGTGCCCACCAGCCTCGGCAAGGTCGGCCGCACCTGGCAGCCGGGGCTCCACTTCAAGTCGCCGCTGACCGACGTGACCACCTTCTCGACCCGCCCCGCCGATCTCGACCTGACCGGTGACTCCACCGTCGAGGTCCGCTCCTCCGAAGGCGGGGTGCTGTTCGCCGACCTCACGGTGAAGTGGTCGATCGACCCCCAGCACACCGCCGACCTGTTCAAACTGGCCGGCAGCGCCGACGCCGTCCAGCAACGCCTGGTCTACCCCGACAGCCGGGAGATCGTCCGCAACGTCTTCGCCCGCCACACCAGCGTCGAGGGCTACAGCTCGCAGCGGGAGGCGATCGCCTCCGAGATCGACAAGCTGATCACCGCCCGGCTCGCCCCGCGCGGCATCCTCGTCAACGGCGTCAACCTGCGCAACGTCCGGCCGAGCGACGGCCTGCAGAAGGCCATCGACCAGAAGATCCAGCAGGATCAGGCCACCGCCCAGGCGGAGGCGGCCGTGCGCACGGCCAAGGCCGAGGCCGAGAAGCGCAAGATCGAGGCCGACAGCACCGCCGCCGCCAACGCCGCGATCGCCAACTCGCTCACCGACAAGATCCTGCTGAGCCAGTGCATCGAGGCCTTCAAGGCCGCCGCCGAGAAGAACCCCGTCTACGCCAGCCCCTGCGGCGCCAACGGCACACCGGTCATCGTGGACGGCACCAAGCGCTGACGGAGGACGGCCGGACGGCCCAACACAGGAAGTCGGCCGGCCCGACTTCCTGTGACCGCACTCCGCCCGCGGCTTCAGCCGCTCTCCTCCCAGCCGGCGCGACGTCGGCACCGCCGAACTTGCGACGTCCCACTCCGGCCGACGGGGAGTGGGACGACCATGCCCCGGCCTCCGCCCCACCGGGCGTGGCAGGGAAGGACTTCACGCCGCCCGTCCGGATGAACTCCCGGGCCTCACCGGCGCCGGACCTCCGCACACGATCCGCCCCCGGTTACGGTCCGGCGCACAGCCGAACGAAAGGGGCCCACCGTGACGACCGGAATCCTCGACTACCAGAGCGACGCGATCGTCCAGCTCATGAACGTCGCGGAGGAGGACTGGACCGAACAGGAGCTCAAGGACGCGCTCCAGCGCGCGATCATGCTGGAGCTCTCCACCATCCCGCCCTACGCCACCGCCCTCTGGTCGATCACCGACCCGGACAACAACAAGCCGGTCCGCCACACCATCCGCGAGATCATCTTCGACGAGATGTCGCACTTCGGGCTGGTCTGCAACATGCTCACCACCATCGGCGGCAGGGTCGTCCTCACCGACCCCGCCACCGTGCCGAAGTACCCCGGCCAGCTGCCCGGCGGCGTCAACCCCGGCCTGGAGGTATATCTCAGCGGGCTGAGCCGCGAGTCGGCCGCCCTGTTCGCCGCCATCGAGAAGCCCGAGCACCCGCTCGGCTTCGCGGCCGACGGCAACACCATCGGCGCGTTCTACCAGCGCATCGCCAACGTCTTCCCCAGGTTCGCCGGCCTCATCAACGGGCAGCGCCAGGTGGAGGCCACGCTCACCAGCCACGGCGCCGGCAACGACATCGTCAAGATGAACCACATCGACGACGTGCTCGCCGCCATCCACATCATCCAGACCCAGGGCGAGGGCACCGACGCCTCCCCGGACAACCCCTTTCCCGGTGCCCCGGACGAACTCGCCCACTACTACGCCTTCAAGGAGATCGCGGTCGGCAAGAAGTTCGTCCCCGTCGGCCAGGACGGAGGTTTCGACTTCGTCGGTCCTGACATCCCGCTGCCGGACACCTCCTCGATCGCCCGGATCCCCGGGGGCGGCTGGATCAACTCCCCCGGCAACGAGCCCGACGCGAACACCGCCGGGCTGCTGCACGACTTCAACCAGCTCTACAGCCAGATGCTGCACGACCTCGAAACCGCCTGGAGCGATGCCGGGGACGGCACGGTCGGCTCGGCCCCCACTCTGATGGGGAAGATGCGCAAGGCCGCCCAGAAGATCAACGCCGTCGAGCTCCCCCTCGACCACCGCTTCACCTACGGCCCGGAGTGGCTCTTCCTCCCGTAGCCCGCAGCCCCGAACAGCCAGAAGGCCGGTGCGGAGCCTCCGCACCGGCCTTCAACAGGCCTTCGGCCGTTACGCGTTCGGCACGGTCGCGTAGCGCGGCGTGCCCTCGGCCATCTGCCGCAGCGCGTCCTTGCGGTCCCGCTTCGACAGCTTGTCGATGTAGAGGAACCCGTACAGGTGGTCGGTCTCGTGCTGGAGGCAGCGGGCGAAGAAGCCGGTGCCCTCGACGCGGATCGGGTTGCCGTCCTTGTCGACGCCGGTCACCGCGGCGTAGTCCGGGCGGGGCAGCTCGGCGTAGGCGGTCGGCACCGAGAGGCAGCCCTCGTTGCCGTCGTCCAGCACCCGCCTGCTCCCGGCCGGCAGCTCCTCCAGCACCGGGTTGATGACGTGGCCGATGTGGCGCACGCCCTCGTCGTCCGGGCAGTCGTAGACGAAGACCTTGAGGTCCACGCCGATCTGGTTGGCGGCCAGGCCGACGCCCTCGGCGGCGTACATCGACTGGAACATGTCGTCGATCAGCGCGGACAGCTCACCGTCGAACGCGGTGACGTCCTTGACCTCCCGGTGCAGCACCGGGTTGCCGAACACGGTGATCGGCCGTGCGGTGCCCTTCGAGAGGTCCGGCTCCTCGCCGACCACCTTCACCGGCTGAGCCGCGTCCCCAGCGGGCTCGTGGTCGTGGTCGTGCTGGTGGTCGTGCTGCTCCGCCATCGCTGCCTTTTCGCTTCCGAATCCGAGAACTGTCGAGTTGTACCGCTCAAGGGTAAGCGGCTCGCTCAGCAGACTCCTCAGGATTCGCTCAGCAGACCTCCTCAAGATCACGATACGCGCGGCTCCCCGGGGAGGCCGCCACCCAGCGGTCCAGCAGCGTCCGCACCAGGGCGGCCGGCGCCGCGATCCCGCACTCGCGCTCCACCAGCCAGGACATCCCGCCCGCGCCCTGGCTCAGATGGCTCAGGTGCCCCGGGTGGGCCGCGTCCCCGTCGTCGTGCGGATCGTGGTGCGCGGTGTGCCCGTCGTCCGAGGCCATCCGGCTCTCCGAACAGGCCCGGCAGAGCAGCCGCACCGAGGACGTCCAGTCCTCCGCCGCGTACCCCGCCTCGGCGACCAGCCGCTCCAGCGCGTCCCGGTCCGCCGCGGTGGCCGCCTGCAGCAGCACCACGTACGTCGGCACCGGGGACGGCGCCCACAGCTCGATCTCGTCGAACACCGGGTACGCGACCCCGTCCGCGACCCGCTCGCCGTGCGGGGCGCCGTCGTGCAGCACCACCTCGCCCCAGCGGCGGCCCGACGACGGCAGCGGGATCGACAGCACCTCGATCCGGGCCGGGTCCAGCCGTCGGCCCCAGACCACCTCGGACTCGCCCTCCGGCGAGAGCCGCACCGGTGTCGTCCCCAGGTCCAGGCTCACCGGGCCCTCCGGCTGCGCCCCGGGCCCGCCCGGCAGCCGCAGCCCGTACGCCTGCCAGGCCCGCCGCGCCAACGGCCAGTCCTGGAGCGCCGTCGCGGTGATCCCGAGGTTCCACCAGTCGGGGGCACCGTGCTCGCGGTCCAGCAGCGCCACCGCGCGCAGCCCGGCCGCCCGCGCCTGCTCCCAGTCCCGGCGGAACTTGTGCAGCAGCGCCAGGTTGAACCAGGAGTCGGACAGCCACGGCTCCAGATCGGCCGCCATCACCAGCAGGGCACCCGCGTCCTCGAACCGGCCGTCGCCGATCAGCGTGAAAGCCCGGTCGGTCGTCTGCCGCCAGGTGGCGGACGGCCGGTGCCGTGCCCGGTGGAAGATCCTCACGTTCGTCCCTGCCGTCGTCGTCCGCTCAAGTCCCGCATCCGCTCCCGCGTCACGGGCCCGGTACCCCGGGTCGGTGTTCCACGCTACGACCGCATCCAACCACGCCCGCCACCGCCCGCGCTCCCCACCGCCCACGGTTGCCGCAGCCATCGGGCTCCCGCCCCTACCCAGCCTGCCCGCCCCGCCGCCCCACCTCAACCCCAGCGGGCCGAACTCCCCGTCCCCTCCGCCCCGCCGCGTCCGGGGCTAGCCCCGGACGCGGACCAACGCGTCGACCACCCGGGGGTCGTAGACCCGCCCCCGCCCGAGCCGCAGCACCTCCAGCACCTCCAGCCGCCCCACCGCCTCGCCCACCCCACGGCCGCGCGCCGCCGTCAGCAGGTCGTCGTGGGCGTTGGCCACCCGGATGATCCGTGCCGCCAGCGGCACCTGGGGCCCGCTCCCGTCCGGCCCTCCCTCCGGCCGCCCGCCCGGCGGATCCGCCAGCCGGGCGACCTGCTCGGCCACCTGCCGCGGCACCCCCGTCCGCCTGATCACCTCGCTCCCGAGCCGGGCGATCCGCTGCTGCTCCTCCTCCGGCAGCAGCGCGGTCGCCCCGTCCGGCACCGGTTCGACCAGTGACAGCTGTCCGATGTCGTGCATCAGCGCCGCGTACTCCAGCAGGGCGAGCTCACGGGTGCCCAGCCCCAGCTCGCGCCCGACCGCGCACGCCGTGTCGGCGACCCGCCGGGCGTGGCCGGGCGGGGTGTAGCCGGCCACCTCGGTGGCCCGGGCCAGGCTGGCGATGGTCTGCCCGGTGGTGGCACGGACGGCGGCGGCCCGCCGGAACGAGACCTGGGCCAGCAGCAGCGGCGTGCAGAACAGCGGCAGGGCCCAGAGCCCGACCTCGCCCGCGGCCAGGCTGACCAGCAGCCCCGTCGCCGTGATCGCCGTACCGATCCCGAACAGCGACCGCAGCTCGTCCTCCAGCGCCGCCGGGAACCGCAGCCCGCTCCGGTCCCGGCGCAGCACCGCCGCCAGGGTGGCGTCGCAGAGCGCGGCCAGTGCGGCCACCAGGGCCAGGAACACCCCGTACGCCGGGCCGTCCGCCGAGATCCGGTCCACCAGCCCGCTGTTGTAGAGCGGCTGGAAGACGGCGGCGGCGAAGCCCGCACCGAGCAGCCGCCGGGCGGCGCCGTCGCGCCGGGCCCGGTCGCGCCAGGGCGCCTGCCGGTGGTGCCGGACGCGGTGCGGCAGGACGAGGGCCGGAAGCAGGGAGAGCAGCAGGCCGACACCGGTCACCGCGACCGTCTGGAGCACCCCGTGCCCCGTCGGCAGCCCGCGCAGCGGCCCGAGCAGCGCGTAGGCGAGCGCGCCGGCCGCTCCGATCGGCGCCTGCTCGCGGTCGCCCGGGAGGGTGATCCGGACGCACTCGCCGAGGGCGACCAGCACCGTGAAGGCCAGCGCGACCCCGGGCTCGGCGATCCCCCGGACCGCCACCGCGCCGAACGCGAGGGCCAGCAGCGCGAGCGCCCCTCCGTGCACCGCCAGCGTGCCCCCGTGCACCGCCGCCCCCGGCCGGGGCCCGCCGGGCCGCGACGGCCGGTGCGCGCCCGGTCGCCGGTGGGCCCGCCGGTGCGGCCGCGCGCCCCCGGTCGCCGCGATCACGACGGACCGGCCGTCGGCGCGGTGCCGCCCTGGGCGGGCACCCGGCGGGGGGCCGCCCGGGCCGGCTCGGGGACGCCGAGCGGGATGTCCGGCACCGCCCGGATGCAGTCGCCGGGCGGCGGCAGCACCGGCTGCCAGTCGTGCACGGCCAGCGCGTCGACCAGGGCCCGGACCATCACCGGGTCGAACTGGCTGCCCGAGCAGCGCTCCAGCTCGGCCACCGCCTCGGCGACCGGCCGGCCGCGCCGGTACGAGCGGGTGGAGGTCATCGAGTCGAAGGCGTCGGCGACCGAGATGATCCGGGCGAACTCGGGGATCTGCTCGCCCACCAGCCCGCTCGGGTAGCCGCGGCCGTCCATCCGCTCGTGGTGGTGCAGGATCCCCGCGTGCGCCTCGCCGAGGAAGGCGATCCCGCGCACCAGCTCGTACCCGTGCACCGGGTGCACCTCGACGGCCCGCCGTTCGGCGTTGGTGAGGGGACCGTTTCTGCGCAGCAGCTCGGTGGCGACGCCGAGCTTGCCGACGTCGTGCAGGATGCCGGCGAACCGCAGGGTGCGCAGCCGCTCGTACTCCATGCCGAGCTGACCTGCGATCAGCACCGCGGCCTTGCCGACCCGTTCGCTGTGCCCGCGGGTGTAGGCGTCCTTGATCTCGACGGCCTGCACCAGCGCCTGGACGGTGGCCTGGTGGGCGTCCCGCTCGCGGTGGCCCTGGGCGAACACCCAGGCCGAGATGGAGAGCGGCAGCAGCGCCAGCAGCGCCGCGAAGGCCCCGTACGGCCCCTGCCAGAGCACCGCGACCATCAGCCCGCCGGCCGCGTGCACCAGGACCGGCAGTCCGACCGCGGCGGCCTGGCCGCGCCGCAGCAGGGTCGGGCGCCGACCCTCGGCCAGCAGCAGCATGGCGCTCACCAGCACACCGTTGACCAGGCAGAACACGGCGAGGGAGGCGAAGCCGGGAAGCAGCGCGGCCGGGAACCGGGAGCCGAGCAGCAGCTGCGGCCCGGCGAGCAGGTGGAAGACCACGGAGGAGGCGAACGCGGAGAGCGCGAGCTGGGCGCCGTTCCACAGCTGCCGCCGCCGGCCCTCCGGCTCGCCGGGGCCGAGCAGCGCGGGCACCACCGCGACCAGGGCGGCGGCGGCCGGCGGCAGCATCAGCACCCCGGCGAAGAGCACCGGGAAGAATGCGTTGGCGCAGGGCCGGGCCGGTGCCCGGTCGGGCAGCGGACGGCGCAGCAGGGCGCGGACCAGTCGCAGGCAGGGCGTCGGCATCCCCTGGGCGAGCGATCCCCAGCACCCGTGCAGGAAGGCCAGCAGTCCGACCTTGGGCCAGTCGACGGGTGCGCCGAGCCAGCGCGGCACGCCCAGCGGGAGCGGCGCCGCCAGCAGCGGCAGCAGGCAGCAGAGCGCCGCCACGGGGACGGCCACGAGGTAGCGCGCCGCACCCGGTGGCAGGTCCGGGTCTCCACTGTCGGTAGCGATCTCGACCTCCCCGCCGTCCTGGCCCGGTCTGCGCTCGGCGCGCCGGGGCGACCGGCGGTGAGCGTCCGTCAGGAGGATAGGCCGCCGTTCCGGCACGAGGACGCATGATCGCGGAATGCCGCAGTTGGCGCACCGCCAACTCACTCGAACGAGTGACGGCGCACGCAAGCAGAAAGGGGGCGGCCCCCGGAGCACCTGCTCCGGGGGCCGCCTCGTCCTCGCGCCGGACCGTCCGCCGTACGGCGGGCCGGCCCGCTCACTCCGCCGGGGCGCCCGCCTCGACCGGGGTACCCGGCCTGGCCGCGGCCTCGACGGCCTCACCGGCCGGGGCCGTGCGGCCCTGCCCGGCGACCTCGCCGTGCCCCTCGGCCGTGGGGTCGACGGCGACCACCGCCTCGCCGGACCGCTGCCCGGCCCGGATCGAGTCGATCCTGGCCAGCACCTTGCCGCGGAGGTCGGCCGGGGTGTCGTCACACCCGCAGCAGCGCTTGATCAGTGCCTTGATGGCCTGCTCCAGCCCGTACTTCTCCAGGCACGGCGAGCACTCCTCGAAGTGCACCCGCAACTTGGCGTAGTCACCCTCGGCCATCTCGTTGTCGAGGAATTCATAGAGGTGGTCGAGGACCTCGCCACACTCGGTGTCGTGCGGATCGCCGCAGCTCATGAACCCGAGCCCTTCGCTTCCTGCCCTGCCCCGCTACCGGCCGGGACCAGCCCGCGCTCACGGGCGTAGTCCTCCAACATGCCGCGCAGCTGCCGGCGGCCGCGGTGCAGTCGGGACATCACCGTACCGATGGGAGTACCCATGATGTCCGCGATCTCCTTGTACGCAAAGCCCTCGACGTCCGCGAGATAGACGGCGATGCGGAATTCCTCCGGGATGGCCTGGAGGGCGTCCTTCACATCACTGTCCGGGAGGTGGTCGAGCGCCTGGGTCTCGGCCGAACGCAGACCGGTCGACATGTGCGACTCGGCCCGGGCCAGCTGCCAGTCCTCGATCTCCTCGGCGGCGGTGCGCTGGGGCTCCCGCTGCTTCTTGCGGTACGAGTTGATGAACGTGTTGGTGAGGATCCGGTACAGCCAGGCCTTGAGGTTGGTGCCCTCGCGGAACTGGTGGAAGGACGCGTACGCCTTGGCGAACGCCTCCTGGAGGAGGTCCTCCGCGTCGGCCGGGTTGCGGGTCATCCGCAGCGCCGCCGAGTACATCGGATCCAGGTAGCCCAGGGCGTCGCGCTCGAAACGCTCCCGCCGGGCCTCCTCGCTCTCCTCCGCCGACACCCGGAAGGTGTCCTCACCGATCGCCTCGGCCAGCTCCTCACCGGTGAGCGCCTCCCCCGCGGGCAGGCTCTCCTCCGGGCCCCGGCCCGGCTCGGCCTCGTGCTCGGTCCCGACGACCGGACCCACCTCCTCGCCATGGCGGGCACGACCCACCGCGGGCCGCCCCGAAATGGAGGATATCGGGCTGACGGGCTTCTCGCCCGCGACAATCCAGTCGGACCACGCAGGGGCGAAGGCCGCGGCGGCCTCGCGCTCCTCCGGCCGCTCGGGGCACGCGATCGAACCCATCTGTGCTGCCTTCCACCGGGACTCAAGCTGACAGGGGTTCC
Source organism: Kitasatospora sp. NPDC056181 (assembly GCF_042266225.1). NCBI lineage: Bacteria > Bacillati > Actinomycetota > Actinomycetes > Kitasatosporales > Streptomycetaceae > Kitasatospora > Kitasatospora sp. NPDC056181. Next base: position 37,737 of record NZ_JBHJUK010000002.1, on the reverse strand, counting down.
AACCACGCCGACGGCGCCCGCATTCCCGCCCCCGGGCGGCTTTTCACCCGCACGGGTGAGCGGGCGGCGACAGCCCGTCCGCGGCGGCCGGGAACGGCCGGGAGCGGCACGGCCCGCCCCGCGGCAGCCCACTCAGAGCAGCCCGAGAACCCAGTCCCCGACCGCCCCGGTGATCAGCTCCAGCACCTCGTCCTGCCCCATCGGCGCCCGCTTCGGCACCTCGAAGCCGTGGCTCCCGTACGGCACCGGCACCAGCGTGTGCCCGGCCGGGAGCTCCGGGAACTCCGCCGGGCCCCCGAACGGATCCGCCGCGCTCTGCACCACCAGCGTCGGCAGCCCGGACTCCAGCAGCTCCGCCGCCCGGCTCTTCTCCGGCCTGCCCGGCGGGTGCAGCGGGAACGCCAGCGCCACCACCCCGGCGGCGCCGGTCGCCGCGCCCGTCCGGCAGGCCACCCGGGCCCCGGCGCTGCGCCCGCCGACCACCAGCGGCAGGCCCCCGCCCGCCAGCAGCTCGGCGACCGGGGTCCAGCCCGCGTCCAGGGTCTTCGGCGCCGGCCCGAGCCGCTTCCCGGCCACCCGCCAGGGCTGCTCGACCAGCGCCACGGTGACCCCCCGGGCCGGCAGGGCGGCGGCCAGCGCGACCAGGTCGCGCGCCGTGGTCCCGCCGCCGGCGCCGTGCCCGAGCGCCAGCACCGCCTTCGGGGCGGCCGCGCGGTGCCAGGTGATCCGGGCGTCCCCGGCGGGCGTCGGGACGAGTTCGGTGGTCATCGTGCAGGGGCTCCAGGGGAAAGGGGGGTCAGAACAGCGTGGTCTCGTACTCGGGCTCGTCCCATGGCCGGGTCAGCTCGGGGCCGTTGTTGCGGATGCTGCCCACCGCGGGCGAGACCGGGGTGGCCCGCAGGGCGCCGGGCGGCGGGGGTATCAGCAGCCGGCGCAGCTCGTCCGGGTCGGCCTGCCCCGGGTCCAGCCAGTCGTCGTACGACTCCCGGTCCAGGAAGAGCGGCATCCGCTCGTGGATCGGGGCGAGGAGCTCCTCGGCCTCGGTGGTGACGATCGTGAAGGTCACCAGCCAGGCCTCGGGGTGGCCGGCGGGCACCGTCCGGTTGCGCCAGAACTCGTACAGCCCGGCCAGCGCCAGCGGGCCGCCGTCCGCCCTGGAGACGAAGAACGGCTTCTTCCTCGCCCTGCCCCGCTCGCCGGGCAGCGTCTGCCACTCGTAGTAGCCGTCGACCGGCAGGATGCACCGGCGGGACGCGAAGGCCTGCCGGTACGAGGGCTTCTCGTGCACCGTGTCCGAGCGGGCGTTGATCATCTTCACCGCCGTCTCCGGCGACTTCGCCCAGGCCGGCACCAGGCCCCAGCGCAGCACCCGCAGCTGCCGCACCGGCGCCGACTCCCCCTTGGGCACCCGGTCCAGCACCACGAAGGCGCTGTCGGTGGGGGCGACGTTCCAGCTGGGCGCCAGCGTCTCGGCCGGGTCCCACTGCCGGACGCCGAAGAGCTCCACGATGTCCTCCGGCCTGGTGCCGGCGGCGAAGCGACCACACATGCCGTCAGCTTGCCACGGCCGCCGTTCTCACCACTTCCTCATTCCACGGAACGAACCACCGCCTCCCGCCCGGCCGTCCCCGCATGGGAGGCTGCCACCCCGGCGGCCGCGACCCGCGCCCGGCCGGGGCACGGCCGGACGGAGGCGGAGACGGACATGGACGCACAGAACATCGGCGAGGTCTGGGACCGGGTCACCGGCACCCAGCCCGCACCGCCCGGCTGGCTCGTCCTAGCCACCGGCGCGACCGCCCTGCTCCTGGTCCTCGTGCGGCCGCTCTGGCGGATCGGACGCAACGCCGTGACCATCGCCCACGAGGGCGGCCACGGCCTCGCCGCGCGCGCCACCCGGCGCAGACTGGCCGGGATCCGGCTGCACTCCGACACCTCCGGCCTCACCCTCTCCTACGGCCGCCCCACCGGGCCCGGCATGGTGCTCACCGCCGCCGCCGGCTACACCACCCCGGCCCTGCTCGGCCTCGGCGGCGCCGCGCTGCTCGCCGCCGACCGGATCACCCTGCTGCTCTGGCTGTCCATCGCCCTGCTGCTGGCCCTGCTGGTCCGGATCCGCAACGCCTTCGGCCTCCTGTCCGTCCTGCTGGCCGGCGGCGCGTTCTTCCTGGTCTCCTGGTTCGGCACCCCCGAGGTGCAGGCCGGCTTCGCCTATCTCGGCACCTGGTTCCTGCTGCTCGGCGCCGTCCGGCCGGTCCTGGAGCTCCAGCACCAGCGCCGCCGCGGCCAGGCCCAGGACTCCGACGCCGACCAGCTGGCCCGGCTCACCGGCATCCCCGGCCTCGCCTGGATCGCCCTCTTCCTGATCACCGCACTCGCCTGTCTGGCCCTCGGCGCGAGCTGGCTGCTGCCCGCGGCCTAAGCCCGCCCCGAGCCGAAGGGCGCGCCGGTGCCGAAAGTGATGAGCGACAAGCGAGGAACGAGCGCCGCAACGATGAGCGTCGGCGCCGGGCCCGAGCGCCCGGAGGCGAGCGGGCGGGCCACAGCCCCGTTCCGCCATCCGGCCACCGCGCGGGCGGTTCCCGTACGGCCCCTAAACTTGCCCCATGACCGAGACCCTGTGGCCCGCCCCCGTCGCGACCACCCCCGTTGACGCCACCGTCACCATCCCCGGCTCCAAGTCGGTCACCAACCGGGCCCTGGTGCTGGCGGCACTCGCCACCGAGCCCGGCTGGGTGCGGCGCCCGCTGCGCAGCCGCGACTCCCAGCTGATGGCCGACGGCCTGCGCGCACTCGGTGTCGGCATCGAGGAGCAGGTCAACAACGACGCCGGTGGCACCGGCGGCGGCGAGGCCTGGCGGATCATCCCCGCGCCCGCGCTGCGCGGCCCGGCCTCGGTCGACGTCGGCAACGCCGGCACGGTCATGCGCTTCCTGCCCCCGCTGGCCGTCCTCGCCGACGGCCCGGTGCACTTCGACGGCGACCCGCGCAGCTACGAGCGCCCGCAGCACGGCGTGATCAACGCCCTGCGCGCGCTCGGCGCCCGGATCGACGACGGCGGCCGCGGCGCCTTCCCGCTCACCGTGCACGGCACCGGCGGGCTGGACGGCGGCCCGGTCGAGCTGGACGCCTCGTCCTCCTCCCAGTTCGTCTCGGCCCTGCTGCTCTCCGGCGCCCGCTACAACCAGGGCGTGGAGGTCCGCCACGTCGGCGGCCCGGTCCCCTCGCTGCCGCACATCCGGATGACGGTCGAGATGCTGCGACTGGCCGGCGTCCAGGTCGACGCCCCCGAGGACGGCGGCGAGAAGGACGTCTGGCGGGTCACCCCCGGCGCCCTGATCGGCCGCGACATGGTGGTCGAGCCGGACCTCTCCAACGCCGCGCCGTTCTTCGCCGCCGCCCTGGTCACCGGCGGCCGGGTCACCGTCCGCGACTGGCCGAAGCACACCACCCAGCCCGGCGACCAGCTCCGCGAGATCTACACGCGGATGGGCGGCGCGTGCGAGTTCACGGACGAGGGCCTGCAGTTCACCGGCACCGGCCGGATCCACGGCATCGAGGCCGACCTGCACGACGTGGGCGAGCTGACCCCGGTGATCGCGGCCGTCGCCGCGCTCGCCGACTCCGAGTCCCACCTCTACGGCATCGCCCACCTGCGGCTGCACGAGACCGACCGGCTGGCCGCGCTCGCCAAGGAGATCAACGACCTCGGCGGCGACGTCACCGAGACCGAGGACGGCCTGCGGATCCGCCCCCGCACGCTGCACGGCGGCGTCTTCCACACCTACGAGGACCACCGCCTGGCCACCGCCGCCGCGGTGATCGGCCTCGCCGTCGAGGGCGTCCAGGTGGAGAACGTGGCCACCACGGCCAAGACCCTGCCGGACTTCCCGAAGATGTGGGACGAGCTCCTCACCGGGACAGTGGCGGGCGGCTGAGCGGGAGACTGGGCACATGCGCCGCTACGGCAAGGACGCCGACGAGGACGACATCCGCAACCGCCCCGCGCGCCGGGGCTCCCGGCCGCGGACCCGGATCCGCCCCAAGCACGAGGACGCAGCCGAGGCGATGGTGCTCACCGTCGACCGCGGCCGGCTGACCTGCCTGCTCGACGCGGGGACGAAGCACGAGCGCGAGATCGTCGCCATGAAGGCCCGTGAGCTGGGCCGCAAGGGCGTCGTCGTCGGTGACGTCGTCAACATCGTCGGCGACCTCTCCGGGGACGCCGACACCCTGGCCCGGATCGTCCGGGTCGAGGAGCGCACCTCGGTGCTGCGCCGCACCGCGGACGACGACGACCCGTACGAGCGGATCGTCGTCGCCAACGCGCAGCAGCTCGCCATCGTCACCGCGCTGGCCGACCCGGAGCCCCGGCCCCGGCTGATCGACCGCTGCCTGGTGGCCGCGTACGACGCCGGCATGGAGCCGCTGCTGGTGCTCACCAAGTCCGACCTGGCCCCGGCCGAACCGCTGCTGGAGTCCTACGCCCCACTCGGCATCAGCTACGTGGTGACCCGGCGGGACGAGCTGGCCACCGAGGGCGCCGAGGCGGTCCGGGCGCACCTGCGCGGCCGCTCGACGGTCTTCATCGGCCACTCCGGCGTCGGCAAGACCACGCTGGTCAACGCCCTGGTGCCGCTGCACCAGCGGACCACCGGGCACGTCAACGCGGTGACCGGCCGCGGGCGGCACACCACCGTCTCGGCGCTGGCGCTGCGGCTGCCGCCGCCCCCGGGGGCCAAGCCGGGGTCGAAGAAGGCGCTCGACCCGGGCTGGGTGATCGACACCCCGGGCTTCCGCTCCTTCGGCCTCTCGCACATCGACCCGTCCCGGGTGATCCACGCCTTCCCCGACCTGGAGCCGGGAACCGAGGGCTGCCCGCGCGCGTGCAGCCACGACGAGCAGGACTGCGCGCTGGACGCGTGGGTGGCGGACGGCCACGCCGATCCCGCCCGGCTCTACTCGCTGCGCCGCCTGCTCTCCAGCAAGGAGGCCCGCGAGGGCGACTGACAACGGGCGGCCCCGGCCGATTTCGGGCGTTCGAGGTGTCGGAGCGCCCCTGCCTGGTGATCATAGGAAAGTCGGGCCGGATCACCGCCCGACCCGTCGATCGACAGGGAGAGCACGCGATGGCATGGGCCCTGGTGATCCTGGCCGGCCTCCTGGAGACCGGCTTCGCGATCAACCTCAAGCTCAGTGAAGGTTTCACCAAGCTCTGGCCCACCATCAGCTTCTGCGTCTTCGCGCTCAGCAGCTTCGGCCTGCTGACCCTCTCCCTCAAGAGCCTGCCGGTCGGCCCCGCGTACGCGGTCTGGACCGGCATCGGCGCGGCCGGCACCGCGATCTACGGCATGCTCTTCCTGGACGAGGCCACCTCGGTGCTCAAGCTGGTGTCGATCTCCCTGGTGATCGCCGGGGTGATCGGCCTCCAGCTCAGCGGCTCCGCCCACTGAGCCCGCACGCGCCCGGCCCGCACGCACTGAGCCCGCACGCGCCGGGCCCGCACGCGCCCGGCCCGCCTCGGGCCGGCCCGAGGGGGCTGCACACCGGCCGGAACGTTCCTGTCCGCTCCGCGAGCCCGACTGTCCCGATCAGGGCGGGCTCGCTAGGGTCTTGGCCATGGCCGACTACCACGACGATCTCCGACTCGCCCACGTCCTCGCCGACTCGGCCGACTCGGTCACCCTGGAGCGCTTCCGGGCCCTCGACCTGAAGGTCGAGACCAAGCCCGACCTCACCCCCGTCAGCGACGCCGACAAGGCCGCCGAGGAACTGGTGCGCAGCGTGCTCCAGCGCGCCCGGCCGCGCGACGCGGTGCTCGGCGAGGAGTTCGGCCTCCAGGGCTCCGGCCCGCGCCGCTGGGTGATCGACCCGATCGACGGCACCAAGAACTACATCCGCGGCGTGCCGGTCTGGGCCACCCTGATCGCGCTGCTGGAGGACGGCCCGGACGGCGTCGAGCGCCCGGTGGTCGGCATCGTCTCCGCCCCCGCGCTGAACCGCCGCTGGTGGGCGGCCAAGGACCTCGGCGCCTTCGCCGGCCGCAGCCTGGCCAAGGCGAGCCGGATCCACGTCTCCGGCGTCTCCCGGATCGAGGACGCCTCGTTCTCGTACTCCTCGCTCACCGGGTGGGAGGACCGCGGCCGGCTCGACCCGTTCCTGGACCTCACCCGGGCCTGCTGGCGCACCCGCGCCTACGGCGACTTCTGGTCGTACATGATGGTCGCCGAGGGTGCGGTGGACATCGCGGCCGAACCCGAGCTCTCCCTCTGGGACATGGCCGCCAACTGCGTCATCGTCGAGGAGGCCGGCGGCCGCTTCACCGGTCTGGACGGCATCCCGGGCCCGGGCGGCGCCGACGCGGTCGCCTCCAACGGCCTGCTGCACGAGGAGACCCTGCGCCGTCTCAGCGTCTGAGCCGCAGGGCCCCGGGCGCCTCGTCCGGACATGGGTGCGGGCCCGTTCCGACCGGTCTTCCGGCCGGGACGGGCCCGCTGCTCATCGGGGGTGCCGCTACTGCTGCTTGCGCAGCTCCCGCACCGCCGCGTCCAGCCGCCGGCCGTAGTCGGCGTCGGCCTTGCGGAAGTTCTCGACCGCCCGCTCGACGATGTCGTCACGGTCGGCCGAGACCTTGGCGATGAAGCCGGCCAGGTTGGCGATCAGCCGCTGCTTCTCGTCCTCGGAGAACAGCCGGTACAGGTTGCCGGCCTGCACGAAGTCGTTGTCCTCGCTGTGCGAGGGCGCCTCGTGGGTGCCGGTGGCGCCGGTGACGGCGGTCGGGGCCCAGAGCGGACGGCCGGTCTGCACCGGGCCGCCGAAGCTGTTGGGCTCGTAGTTCTTCTGGCGGCCGTGGCGGCCGTCGTACAGGTAGCCGTCGCGGCTGTTGTTGCGCGCCTCGGTGGCGTGCGGGCGGTTCACCGGCAGGTGGTCGGCGTTGATGCCGACGCGGTAGCGGTGGGCGTCCGCGTAGGCGAACAGGCGGCCCTGCAGCATCTTGTCCGGGGACGGGCCGATGCCGGGCACGAAGTGCGCCGGGGAGAAGATCGACTGCTCGACCTCGGCGAAGATGTTGTCGGGGTTGCGGTTCAGCTCCAGCTTGCCGATCTCGATCGGCGGGTAGTCCTCGTGCGGCCAGACCTTGGTCAGGTCGAACGGGTTGAAGCGGTACTGGGCCGCGTCCGCCGCCGGCATGATCTGGACCTGCACCGTCCAGGTCGGGAACTCGCCGCGCTCGATCGCCTCGCGCAGGTCGCGCTGGTGGCTGTCCGGGTCCTCGCCCGCGAGCTTCGCCGCCTCCTCGGCCGTCAGGTTCCTGATGCCCTGGTCGGTCTTGAAGTGGTACTTGACCCAGAAGTGCTCGCCGGCCTCGTTCTGCCACTGGTAGGTGTGCGAGCCGTAGCCGTTGAGGTGGCGGTAGGTGGCCGGGATGCCGCGGTCACCGAAGAGCCAGGTCACCTGGTGGGTCGACTCGGGCGACAGGCCCCAGAAGTCCCAGACGTTGTCCGCCTCCTGCGAGCCGGTGTACGGGTCCCGCTTCTGGGTGTGGATGAAGTCGGGGAACTTGGTGGCGTCCTTGATGAAGAACACCGGGGTGTTGTTGCCGACGAGGTCGTAGTTGCCCTCCTCGGTGTAGAACTTCAGCGCGAAACCGCGCGGGTCGCGGACGGCGTCGGCGGAGCCGAGGTTGCCGGCCACGGTGGAGAACCGCAGGAAGGTCTCGGTCTGCTTCCCGACCTCGCCGAGGAAGGCCGCCCGGGTGTAGGCGGTGACGTCGGCGGTCACCGTGAAGGTGCCGTACGCCGCCGCGCCGCGGGCGTGCACCACGCGCTCCGGGATGCGCTCCCGGTTGAAGTGCGCGAGCTTCTCGAACAGCTGCTGGTCCTGGATCAGCGCCGGACCGCCGAGGCCGGCGGTCTCGGTGTTCTGGTTGTCGGCGACGGGGGCACCCGCCTCCGTGGTGAGGGTGGGGCGCAGCTCGTCCTGGGTAGTCATAAGAGGGTGCCTCCGCGGGTTCCGATCGTGACGGACTCGATCCTAACTTGGACTTTGTCTAAGTCAACACTGGAACCAGACTCGGAGTCTCACCTACCCTGTACGCATGAGTGACCTGCTGGAACGACTTCGCGGACGTGGGTGGCGGCTGACCTCGCAGCGCCGGGTCGTCGCCGAGGTCCTCGACGGTGAACACGTCCACCTCACGGCCGACGAGGTGCACGCCCGCGCCGTGGCCCTGCTGCCCGAGATCAGCCGCGCGACGGTCTACAACACGCTCGGCGAACTGGTCGTCCTCGGCGAGGTCCTGGAGGTCGCCACCGACGGCCGGGCCAAGCGGTACGACCCCAACGCGCACCACGCCCACCAGCACCTGGTCTGCTCCGGCTGCGGCGCGATCCGCGACGTCCACCCGCAGGGCGACCCGCTGGCCGCCCTGCCCGCCTCCGAGCGCTTCGGCTTCACCGTCTCCGGCGCCGAGATCACCTACCGGGGCCTCTGTCCGGCCTGTACCAACAGACCCTGACCGGGCCGCCGACGCCCGTTACGCGCTCAACTCCGCGTGCAGCGCGCCCAGCAGGCGCCCGGCGCGCTCCGCGACCTCCGCCGGCCCGTAGTCCGCGGCCCGCCGGCACCAGTTCTCCGCCTGCACCGGCTCGCCCCGGCGCAGCGCCAGCAGGGCCAGTCGCAGCGCGGCCCGGCCGTGGCCGGCATCGGCGGCCCGGGTGTACCAGAGCATCGCCTCCGCCTCGCTGTCCTGCCGGGCCAGCAGCAGGCCCAGGTTGAACGCCGCACTGCGGCTGCCCGCCTCGGCAGCCCGCCGGTACCAGCTCTCCGCGATCTCCAGCGCCCCGCGCTCCGCCGCCCGCACGCCCATCCGCACCTGCGCCCGCCGGTGGCCGGCGTCGGCCGCGAGGGCGTACCAGTGCTCCGCCTCCGCGTCGGCGTCGCCGCGCCGGTCCAGCACCGAGGCCAGCCGGAAGGCGCCCTCCGCCGAACCGCCCGCGGCCGCCTGCCGGTAGCGCTCCAGCGCGCCCGCCAGGTTGCCGCGCTGCTCCTGGACGACGGCCAGCTGGAGCGCCGCCTCGCCGTGCCCCTCCGCGGCGGCGCGCGCGTACCACTCCTGCGCCTGGCGGTTCTCGCCGCGCCCGGCGTGCAGGACACCCAGGTTGAAGGCGCCGTCCACGCTGCCGGCCTCGGCCGCCTTGGAGAACCACGGCTCGGCGCCGGACTCGTCGCCGCGCTGGAGCAGGACCACGGCCAGCGCGTTGCAGGCCTCCCGGTGCCCGGCGTACGCGGCCCGGCGGTACCACTGCTCGGCCTGCTGGTCGCGGCCGGTGCCGGCGCAGAGCAGGCCCAGGTTGAAGGCGCCGTTCTGGTCGCCGGCGTCCAGCGCGCCGCGGTACCAGCGCTCGGCCTCGGCGGCCTCGCCGCGGGAGGCGTGCAGTGCGCCGAGGGCGTTGGCGGCATTGCCGTCGCCGGCCTCGGCGGCCTCCTGCCACCACTCGGCGGCGGCCGTGACGTCCCCGGAGTCGCGCAGCAGGAAGCCCAGCGCGCAGGCGGCGCGCGGTTCGCCGTTCTGCGCCGACTGCCGGTACCAGCGAGCGGCCTCGTCCAGCAGCGACTGGTCGGTGCGGGCGCGCTCCTCCAGCAGCACGCCCAGCCGCAGCGCGGCGCGGGCGTGGCTGCGGGCGGCGGCGGTGCGGTACCAGGTCTCGGCGGTCTCCTTGTCCCCGGCGGCCTCGCGCATCCGGGCCAGTCGGTAGGCGGCCTCCCGGTGCCCGGCGTCGGCGGACACCTTGAACCAGCGCTCGGCGCGGACGTCGCGCCGGTGCTCCATCAGGTCGCCCAGCGCGTAGGCGCCGAGCGGGTGGCCGTGGTCGGCGGCGAAGTGCAGCCAGTACTCGGCGGCCTCCTCCTCGCCCTGGTCGCGCAGCTGGAGGCCGAGCGCGTGCGCGGCGGGCGCGCTGCCGGCGACCGCCGCCTGCCGCCACCACTGGGCGGCCTCGGCCCGGTGGCCCTGCTGGTGCAGCAGGACCCCGAGGTTGTTGGCGGCGGAGCGCAGCCCGGCGGCCGCGGCGCTGCGCAGGTACGGTTCGGCGTCCTCCAGGTCGCCGCGGCGCAGCAGCAGGGTGCCGAGCCGGCCGGCGGCGTCCGGGTCGCCGTCGTCAGCGGCCTGGCGGTGCCGGGACTCCAGGGCGGCCTGCTCCCGGGCGGCGAGCGCGGTCTCGAAGCTGGCGGAGTCGAAGCCGGCCTCGTCGCCGTCGTCGTAGCGGCGGGCGGGGTCGCGCCCGTCCTCCCCGTCGGCGGCCTCCGTCATGGCGCCGTAGGGGCCGATGGAGGCGGCGAACTGACGGGCGGAGACGTGCACCAGGCTGTCGGGGCCGTAGCCGCCGGAGGGGCGGCGCTCCGTCAGGCCGCTGGTGCGCTGGGCGGGAAGCGCGCCGGGGTGGTTCTCGGGGCTCTCCGCCCAGGCGTCGGTGTCCGCCTCGGCGGCCGCAGCGGGCTTGGCCCCTGGTCCGTTCCTGCCGATCAGCCTCATGCCGACTCCCGCTCCCCCAGAGTGTCGCGGCATTTGCCCCCAGCCTTCGGCCGGGGGGACCCCCAGGGGACGCGTCGGATCGGACGACCGGTCAGCAGCCGGTCGGCGTCCCCCATGTGTCCCATCGTCGCATCACCCGCAACCCGCGTACACCTGCCCCGGCCGATTTCGGCGAGGCGGATCCGAAGCCGACGAAATTGCTTCGACGCTTTGTCGATTTCCCGACACTTCGGCACCACAAACCCCAATGCCGGCGTCATTGGCGACGGTCGATAGTACCGGAGCGGACCCACACACCCCCCGGGGAAAACGCCAGAGGCCCGGAGGATGATCCTCCGGGCCTCTGGTTGCTACTGAGTAGCGGGGACAGGATTTGAACCTGCGACCTCTGGGTTATGAGCCCAGCGAGCTACCGAGCTGCTCCACCCCGCGTCGGTAGTTGAACCATAGCACGGTCGCGGGGCGGAACAGCAATCGGTTACCGCAGCTCAGGGGCCGGTGCTCGCCCCCGGCGACGGCGTGGCACCCGGCGAGCCGGTCGCGGCCGCCGACGGCGACGGCGTGGCCGCCGGGGCGAGGCCCGCCTTCTGCTGGGCCGCGGCCAGCGCCTTGGCCGCCTCGCTCTGCGCCTTCTGCGCCTGGCCAAGGGCCACCCAGTCGCCGGCCTTGAGGGCGTTGTCGACGTCGTTCTGCGCCTTCAGCACGTCCGCGATCGCCTTCTGCAGGTCCGCCGGGACGCCGGCGCCCGGCGTGGGCGGCGTGGTCGGCGTGACCGGGGTCGTCGGCGTGACGGGCGTAGTCGGCGAGGTGCCGGGAACGGTGGGCGTGACCGGTGCACCGGTCACCGCGCCGCCGAGGACCTTGGCCAGCGCCTTCTCCAGGTTGTCCTCCACGGCCACGACGGCGTTCTCGTTCCCGTACGTCGCCAGCACCTTCTTCAGCACCGGCACCTTGGCGCTGCGGCCGATCAGGTACACCGGCTCGACGTTGAGCAGGCCCCCGCCGACCGGCAGGGTCAGCAGGTTGCCGTACTCGATGTCCGAGTCGGTGCCGGTCTTCAGCAGCGTGAGCTGGTTGGCGACCGTCGGGTCCGAGTTGAACTTCGCCTGCACCTGCTTCGGGCCGAGCGCCCCGGAGCCGGTCGGCATCTTGGCGATCCGGATCTTCCCGTAGTCCGGGCCCGGGTCCGCGCTGGCCGACATGAAGGCGGCCAGGTTGTCACGCCCGCTCGGCGCGAAGCTGGTGGTGAGCGAGAAGGTCGCCGCCTGCGCCTCGGGCATCCGGACCGTCAGGTAGTACGGCGGCTGCACCTCGTTGGTGTTGGTGGTCGGGTCGGCCGGCACCTGCCAGATGTCGGTGCCGTTGAAGAAGCCGCCGGCGTCGGTCATGTGGTACTCGGCGAGCAGGTCGCGCTGCACCTTGAACATGTCCTGCGGGTACCGCAGGTGCGGCATCAGCGTGGACGGGATCTCGGCCTTCGCCTTGACGGTGCCGGGGAACGCCTTCATCCAGGTCTTCAGGACCGGGTCGCTCTCGTCCCACTGGTAGAGCGTCACCTCGCCGGTGTACGCGTCCACGGTCGCCTTGACCGAGTTGCGGATGTAGTTGACCTTGTTGGCGGCGGTCAGCAGCTCACCGCGCTGGTTGGTCAGCGAGTCCTTGGTGACGTCGCCCAGGGTCGTCTTGGACGAGAACGGGTAGCCGTCCGAGGTGGTGTAGCCGTCCAGCACCCAGACCAGCTTGTTGTCCTGCACCACCGGGTACGGGTCGGCGTCGATGGACAGCCAGGGGGCGACCTTCTCGACCCGCTCCTTGGGGGTGCGGTCGTAGATGACCTTGGCGCCGTCCTTGATGGCGTCCGAGTAGAGGATCTGCGGCTCGGCGAACTTCACCGCGTACGCGGCCCGGGTGAGCGGGTTGCCCAGCGAGACACCGCTGTCGCCGGTGTAGGAGAAGTGCACCGGGGTGCCGTCCTCCGCCGTGTAGTCGATGTCCTGGTACCCGCCGCCGACGATCGAGTACGTCGACGTCTTCTCGCCGTAGTAGACGCGCTGCTCGTACGGGCCGAACGCGCCCTTGGTCGGCAGCGCGGACTCGGTGTAGACCGGGTTGCCGTTGGCGTCGACCTGGTTGCCCTTGGCGGCGATCAGACCGTAGCCGTGGGTGTAGTTGAAGTGGTCGTTGATCCAGTTCCGCTGGATGCCGTTGAGGTCCAGCTCGCGCACGCCCAGCACGGTGTCCTGCGAGCCGTACCGGTCGACGTCCAGCGACTTGGGGAAGGCGTAGTACTTCCGCAGCGCCTGGTTCTGCTGGAAGGTCGGGCCGACCACGTTCGGGTCCAGCAGGCGGATGTCCGCGATGGTCTGGGCGTCCGGCTTCAACGCGTCCGCGTTGGTCGCGTTCCCGGGCTCGTAGGTGGTGACCTCGCTGTCCGCGATCCCGTACGCCTTCCGCGTCGCGTCGATGTTCTTCTGGATGTACGGCGTCTCCTTGGCCTGCTCGTTCGGCTTGACCTGGAACTGCTGCACGATCGCCGGGTACACCCCGCCGATCAGCACCGCCGAGAGCACCATCAGCCCGAGGCCGATCAGGGCCGGGGCCCAGGTGCGGCGGACCGGGGTCAGGAAGAACAGCACCGCGCAGATGATCGCGACGAAGAACAGGATGGTCTTGGCCGGGAGGAACGCGTTGGCGTCCACGTAGCGCAGGCCGGTCCAGCCGGTGACGCCCTTGTACGAGCCGGTCTTCACCGCCAGCGCGTACCGGTCCAGCCAGTACGCCACCGCCTTCAGCAGCACGAACACGCCGAGCAGCACCGCCAGGTGGCCCTGCGCGCCGGCGCTGGCCCGGCGGCCCGGGCCCTGCAGCCGCAGGCCCCCGTACAGGTAGTGCACCAGCACCGAGGCCAGCAGCGAGACGATCACCGCGCTGAACGCGAAGCCGAGCAGGAACTCGTAGAACGGCAGCTCGAAGGCGTAGAACGAGACGTCCAGGCCGAACTGCGCGTCCTTGACGCCGAAGGACGTCTCGTTGGTCCAGAGCAGCCACGTCCGCCACTGGCCGGACGCCGCGGCGCCCGCGACCAGACCGATCACCAGCGAGACGCCGACCAGCGCCCAGCGCTTGAACGGCGCGAGCCCGGCCCGGTAGCGGTCCAGGCTCTGCTGCTCCACCGACATCGCCGACAGCGGCGGCCTGAGCCGGTGCGCCAGCCAGACGTTGAAGCCGACGATCACCGCCATCAGCAGGCCGAAGACGGCGAACAGGCCGATCTTCGTCCAGAGCTGGGTGGTGAACACCGAGGAGTAGTGGACCGACTTGAACCAGAGCCAGTCCGTCCAGAACCCGGCGAACATGACGAACAGCAGGAAGAGCACCGCGAGTACGCCCAGGGTCAGCAGGAGCACCCGCGCGCGCCGGGAGGGCGGGCCTACCCTGCGCCGGAATCCCGGCCCTGAGCGTTCCGGCATCTGGAATACCACGGGCACCTCAGCTGTGTCGTCTGGAATCGGTCGGTCGTCAGTGCAACTTAACCAGGCTTTAGCCGAGTTCCCGCCGTTAGCAGACGGTTACGACAACCTTCCCCCGGCGCACCGGCCCGCCGCCCGCGCCCGCCGGTGGCACCGCCCGGGGCGCCCGGCGTGTGAGGATTGAGGCATGTCCGATGCCACCAATTCCCCCGACGACGTCTCCAAGCTCCCGGCCGCGACCCCGCTGACCCGGGCCGCCCTGGAGATCGACGAGTACGCCGCCACCCTCGGCTGGGACCTCCCGGCCCGGCTGTTCGCCCTGGTGGACAGCGCCGCGCTGCGCAAGGCCGACCCCCGGATCGCCGAGCAGCTCGGCCTCGGCGACAGCGAGGAGCCCGGCCTCACCCCGGTCGAGCAGGACGAACTGCCGGCCGGCATGGAGCTGGACAAGTTCCTCGGCACGATCGCCTGGCCCGACGCCGTGGCCGGCTGCGCCCTGGTGGTCGAGCGGCTGATGCTGCCGCCGGGTTCCGAGCAGTCCCGCCCGCGCAACGCCTCCGACGCCCAGCTCGCCGAGTGGGTGGCCAACCACCCCAAGCGCGAGGAGGTGCGGATCACCGCCGCCGTGCTGCGCAACGGCAAGAAGGAGATCGCCCTGCGGCTGCGTTCCAAGGACGTCGCGCGCGAGGTGCTGACCGGCCCCGACCTCGTCCCGGGCCTGACCGAGGCCCTGCTCGCGACCTTCTCCTAGCCGCTCGCTCCCCCGCCCCGCTCCTCCGTGGCGCGGGGCGGTGCTACCCGGCGCAGGACGGCAGCGCGGAGGTCTGCCCGGATCGGATCTGCTCCAACGACTTCAGCGCGCCGTCCAGCGTCTCGGTCTTGACCAGCCTCAGCCCGGACGGGGTGTTCTTCCCCGCCTCGGCGCAGTTGGCGGCCGGGGTGAGGAAGAACTCGGCGCCGGCGTCCCGGGCGGCGATCAGCTTCATCGATATCCCGCCGATCGGGCCGACCTTGCCGCCGTCGTCGATGGTGCCGGTCCCGGCCACGAACCTGCCGCCGGTGAGGTCCTCGGGCGTCAGCTTGTCGATGATGCCGAGCGAGAACATCAGCCCGGCGCTCGGCCCGCCGACGTCCTGCAGGCCGATGTCGATCTGGAACGGGTAGGTGTGCCGGACGCCGGGGCGGATGCCGACCATGGCACTGCCGGTGTCCGGCGACTTCACGGTCGGGACGGTGATGTCGGTCCGGGCCGCCGCCGGGTCGGCCTTGCCGCCGTCCTTGACCATCGGCAGCACGGTGAAGACCGCCGACTCGCCGGGCTGGTGCTTGGTGACCGCCTTGGCCACGCCGTCCGCGTCGGTGACCGGGGTGCCGTCGACCGCGATGATCCGGTCGCCCGCGTGCAGCCGGCCCTCGGCCGGGGCGCCGGCGGTGACCGACTGGACGATCAGCTCGCTGCCGATCGGGATGCCGAGCTGGGTGAGCGCCGCCGTCCGCGCGTGGTCCTCGGAGAGGGTGAACTCCTCGGCGTTCTGCTTCTTGGCCTCCGCGTCGCTCTGCCCCCGCGGGTACACGTTGTCGTGCGGCACCACCAGGACGTCGTCGCGGAGCCAGCCGACCACCGCGTTGACCAGGCTCGGCTCGTACCGGGCTCCGGTGACCTGGACGGTCGTCATGTTGAGGTGCCCGCTGACCGGGTACGACTCGTGGCCGGTGATGGTGATCACCGGCGTGCCCGTCTTGTCCTGCACGCCGAGCGTGTTGTACGTCGGCCCCGGGCTCATCTCGGTGTACGGCACCTTCATCAGCACCGAGGCGCAGAGCAGCGCTATGAGCAGCAGGGTGGCGGCGAGCATCGTCGCAGAGCGGCGTGGCATGCCTCGACAGTACGGGACGCCGGTGACGGGGCGCCCCCCGGGCTACCGGCCGGAGCCCTCGCCGGGGCCTGCGGTGGTCCGTTCCATCGCGGCCATGAAGCGGCGGTGCTCGGCGAGCGAGGCGGGGTCCCCCGTGGCTCTCGGGGCCCGCTGGGCCCAGCCCGCCCACACCGTGGCGAGCAGGGCGGCGACAACCGGAATGATCAACCAGGCGAGCGCAGCCATGTCAGTACTCCCAGCTCGTCGTGTCTATGAGCAGATTAACCACCCCGGCGGACAACGCGGGTGGCGCTGTCCGGGTTACGGGACGGCCGATCGGCTCACTGCCAGGGAGTATTCGGCGTACCGGCCCGCACCCGTTCGAGTGAGGACCCGGCGCGCCTGCGTGTCAGGAGAGTTGTAGCAGGTCAGCAGTTGCCCGCGCCCACCCACTCCTCCTCGCCGTCGGCGAACACCTGGTGCTTCCAGATCGGCACCTCGTGCTTGAGGTCGTCGATCAGCCGGCGGGCGGCGGTGAAGGCCTCGCCGCGGTGGGCGCAGGAGACCGCGACGATCACGGCCTTGTCGGTGATCTCCAGCCGGCCGATCCGGTGGACGGCCGCGAGCGCGCGGACGGGGAAGTCCGCGACGATCTTCTCGGCGATCCGGCGCATCTCCGCCTCGGCCGTGGGGTGGCAGCTGTACTCCAGCGCGGCGACCGACTTGCCGCCGTCGTGGTCACGGACCGTCCCGACGAAGACGGTCGTACCGCCGGCCGCGTCGTCGCCGACCGCCTCGTACACCTCGTCGAGCGAGAGCGGGGTGTCGCGGATGGCGAGCAGGCGGATGGGGTCGTGGTTCTCGGACATGACCCCATGATTCCCCATCCCGAGTGGTTTCGGGCAAGGGGCTTCCGCATCACGATTGCGAAATTTCGCATCGTGAGAATGAGAGGGGGTTCGACGCGCCAGGCCCTCAGAGCCCCGGACCTCGGAACCCGGGCGCTCAGAACCCGGGCACTCAGAACCCCGGGGCTTCAGAACCCGGGCGCCCGGAACCCGGAACCCCGGGCCGTCAGAACCCCGGCCCGTCAGAAGCGGCGCCGCTTGCGCGCCCGCCGGACCAGCGCCGCGGTACCGACCAGCGCCACCGTCGCCCCGGCCGCGCCCAGGCTGGTGGCGGCCTCCTTGCCGCCCAGCCGCCGCCCCGCCACCGCGTGCTTGCCGGAGACCTGCGACAGCAGCTCGGCCAGCACCTGCTCGTTGGTGTGGGCCGGCCGCCACCCGGCCTCGTGCAGCCGGCTGCCGGAGACCACCCACGGGTACATCGTGTAGGCGAGGTCGCCCGCCGGGGCCGGGGTCAGGCCGAGGCGGTGCAGCCGGGCCGCGGTGCCCAGCGCCAGCGCGGCCGGCAGCTCCATCCGCCGGATCCCCGACAGCCGCTCCACGTCCTCCTGCTCCAGCCAGCCGTCGCAGCCGACCGTCACCTCGCCCTCGACCAGGCCCAGCGCCGCGTACTCCAGCGCCGCCGCGAGGTCGTCCACGTGACAGAACTGCCAGCACGGCCGGGAGCCGGCCACCACCAGCAGCCGGGGCGCCTCGAAGTGCCGGGTCAGCACGGTGTCGACGCCGGGACCGACCACGACGGCCGGGCGCAGCACCGTCACCTGGAGCCCGGGGTGGGCACGCGGGGCCCGCCGGGCCAGGCGCTCGATCTCCAGGAGGTCCCCGACCAGCGAGGCCTCCTCGGTGGCCCGCAGCTCCGAGTCCTCGGCCAGCGGCACCTCGTTGTCGGCCAGCGCTCCGTAGACCATCGCCGAGGTGCAGAGCACCACCCGGTGCACGCCGGCCGCCGCGGCCGCGGTCAGCACGGTCTGCGCGCCGCGCACGTTGTAGGCGCTGCGGGCCCGCGGGTCGGACTCCATGCCGAGGTCCATCGCGAGGTGGACGACCACGTCCACCCCGGCCAGCCGCTCGGCCACCGCCGGATCGCGGACGTCCAGGACGCGCCACTGCACGCCCGGCACCTCGCCCCGGCGGTCGTCGACCGCGAGGACCTTCTTCACCCCCGGCGAGGCCACCAGGCGGGCCGCGACCCGCTCACCGAGGACGCCGGCGGCGCCCGTCACGGCCACGGTCAGCGGCTTGCCGCCGTAGGCTGGAGGCGGCGACGCCGTGATGTCCGGGGCGTCCTCTCCTCCGGTCAGCCCAGAGCGAACGTCCGAAGGCGGGGAACTCACCGGCCATCCTCCACGGTTAGCTTATGTGCGTACGTACGCGTGTCACGTACGTCCATCCTGCCCGAGGCGAAGGCCCGGCGGTGCACCCGGCACGGACCAGCCGCGCGGGAGCCGCCCACCGGCCACGAGTCCCCCACTCCGCCGACCGCCCCGGGCCTGCAGACTTTTCCCGCCACCACCCCGCATGACGGCCGACCGGATCGAGGACCCCGTGAGCGACCTTCCCTTCGGATTCGGCGTTCCGCCAGAGGAGCCCGAGGACGGCAAGGCCAAGCCCGAGGACGGCAAGGGCAAGCCCGGCGACGAGCAGGCGAAGAAGGACCCGGGAGAGGCGCAGCAGGGCGGCCCGCAGCCCTTCGGCTTCGGCGGGAACCCGTTCGGCGCGCTGTTCGGCATGGGGATGCCCGGCGGCCCCGGCACCCCCGGCACGCCCGGCGGGGCCGACAACCCGTTCGCCGCGATGTTCGGCGGGCTCAACCCCAACGACCTCGGCGCCGCCTTCCAGCAGCTCGGGCAGATGCTCTCCTTCGAGGGCGGCCCGGTGAACTGGGACCTCGCCAAGGACATCGCCCGCCAGACCGTCGTCGCCGAGCCCGCCGAGGGCAAGTCCAAGGACCGGTCGGTCGGCGCCGCCGAGCGCTCGGCCGTCGCCGAGGCCGTCCGGCTCGCCGACCTCTGGCTGGACGGCGCGACCGAGTTCCCCTCCGGGGCCGGCACCGCCGTCGCCTGGAGCCGGGCCGAGTGGATCGAGGCCACCCTCCCGGTCTGGAAGGACCTGGTCGACCCGGTCGCCGAGCGGGTCGGCAACGCCATGGGCGGCGTCCTGCCCGAGGAGATGCAGGCCATGGCCGGCCCGCTCATGGGCATGATGCGCTCGATGGGCGGCGCCATGTTCGGCACCCAGATCGGGCAGGCGCTCGGCGCCCTCGCCGCCGAGGTGGTCGGCTCCACCGACGTCGGCCTGCCGCTCGCCCCGGCCGGCAAGGCCGCACTGCTGCCGCAGAACATCGCCGAGTTCGGCGAGGGCCTGAACGTCCCCGCCGACGAGGTCCGGCTCTACCTCGCCCTGCGCGAGGCCGCCCACCAGCGCCTGTTCGCCCACGTGCCGTGGCTGCGCGCCCACCTGTTCGGCGCCGTCGAGGCCTATGCGCGCGGCATCAAGGTCGACACCTCCCGGATGGAGGAGCTGGTCGGCCAGCTCGACCCGGGCAACCCCGAGGCGCTCCAGGAGGCGCTGGCCGGCGGCCTGCTCCAGCCCGAGGACACCCCCGAGCAGAAGGCCGCGCTCGCCCGCCTGGAGACGGCGCTCGCGCTGGTCGAGGGCTGGGTCGACGCCGTCGTCCACGCCGCCGCCCAGCCGCACCTGCCGCAGGCCGGCGCGCTGCGCGAGACCGTCCGCCGCCGCCGCGCGGCCGGCGGGCCCGCCGAGCAGACCTTCGCCACCCTGGTCGGCCTGGAGCTGCGCCCGCGCCGGCTGCGCGACGCCTCCCGGCTCTGGGCGCTGCTCGCCGACGCCCGCGGCGTCGAGGGCCGCGACGACCTCTGGCAGCACCCCGACATGCTCCCCACCGCCGCCGACCTGGACGACCCGGACGCCTTCGTGCACCGGGACGCGGCCAGCGACCTGGAGGGCGGCATCGACTTCGACGCGATCGACAAGCTGCTCGGCGAGGCGGCCGCGTCCTCCGAGGGCTCCAAGCCCGACCTGGAGAAGAAGGACGACGACGAGAACGGGAAGGGCGAGCCCACCGCATGACGCTCACCGAGACGGGCCCGTCCGCCCTGCACGCGGACGCCGTCCGCACCCTGAGCCGCTGGCGGCCCGCCGACCCGGACCAGGAGCAGCTGCGCCGCGACTACCTGGACCACCTGGCCGAGCAGCCCGAGGGCCTGTTCCGGTCCTGCCTGCCCGCCCACGTCACCGCCAGCGCGGCGGTCGTCGACCCCACCGCCGGGCGGGTGCTGCTGACCCTGCACCCCAAGGTCGGCATGTGGCTGCAGATGGGCGGCCACTGCGAGCCCGGTGACCGCGACCTCGCGGCCGCGGCGCTGCGCGAGGCCACCGAGGAGTCCGGCATCCCGGACCTCGCCCTGCTGGCCGTCGACGGTCTGCCGGTGCCCGCCAAGCTCGACCGACACCTCGTCCGCTGCACCGGCAAGGACCGGCCGGAGAACACCCACCTGGACGTCCAGTACATCGCGGTGGCCCCGCCCGGGGCGCAGGAGCTGATCAGCGAGGAGTCGCTGGACCTGCGCTGGTTCGACTACGACCGCCTGCCCGAGCTGACCGACCACTCGGTCCGCGACCTGGTCGCGAGGGCGCGGGAGCTGACCGCCTGAGATTGGTGCGAAGGCACGAGGAGGGGGGGGGGGCCCAAACGTACCCGCCCC